>JAUWTD010000001.1 GCA_030609775.1 Candidatus Altarchaeota archaeon | reverse complement strand
AACCTGCTTTTTCAAAGTTTTCTTTTGCGATTGCTGCAAAATCTTCGCGTATATCATATGTTATGAGTTTTTCAGGGTAGGTGATGTTTGCAAGAAACATAGACATTACACCTGACCCTGTTCCTGAATCAAGGATTCTGCTGCCTGAATGTATTCCCGTATGTGCTGCAATAATCCCGTAATCCTTAGGTGATATAGTCTGTGGCCCCCTCTTTGCCTTATCTATGAAGTCAACTATCCCTGGTTTAAGAAGAAAGAATTTTCGCATCATATGGCTTTCTATCTCTTTGCCTATGTTCTCTTCTCTTAAGTCATCTACCTTAATAACTCCATAATTGGTGTGGACATCTGCTGTGCCTTTTACTAGATAGTGTCTGCCTTTTTCATCTATGAGTATATACATCCTTTATTATTATACTCTGAAGAGGTAATATATTCAGAAATACTCTATAGAAAAAATGGAAACGAAAATAAGCCAGATGTCTGATAAGATGTTGCTTGATTTTAGTGGACAGAGGATTTTTTCTTTGGGTTTACGGGATCTCTCCTCTGCATTGTCTTATGAGAATATGCGTTATGGTATAGGGAAGATGATCTATGCATTAGACAGCCCAGATGTCTATTCTGTTTTCGGTCCGGACGCTACGATAAGTCGGAACATTAAACGCTGGAACAGCGGGTTTGGCTATGGTGCGGTGATAAGGTGGCCTGATTCAGGCATATTTTTCCCTGAGCTTAAACCCAATAGTTGTGGGATGATTCTTGTGAGATTGGATGATATGCCCTCAAATGAGGAATTGATTGAGCGCGCTGTTGCGGTTGAGGAATCTGAGTTATATCTTGACGATGTTAGATTAACCCCTGATTTTGGTAAAGGGAATCATTTTTTTGAGTTTTATAAGCCTCTAGGTGTCTCACATGAAGTAGCTGAACTGATGCCTGAGGACGGCAGATACGCTATCTTGCATGGTTCTGCGCAAGAAAAGAAAGAATATTTCTATACTATTGAAGAGGATGGTGAATGGGTTAACACACCCCTTGGCAGGATATCTATTCTAGATGGGCAGGATGCTAAAGAATATTATCGCAGATGGCTGGAATTTGATGAGTTTTCAAAGAAGCGCAGGGAGATTCTCGCAAAGGCCGTACTCGGCGACTGTGAGATCCTATCTAACATAACTCACCAGGGTTTATTTGCAAAAAACGAGATCAGGTTAGGCTGCCATGACACCATGGATAAATCCTATCCTCCCGGGGAAGCATTATTTCCTGTAGCGCTTAGATGGGATTACCCTGTCTATATCTTTAAGGGAAAAGAGAATCTATCCTCTGATGTTTTAGGTATGACCGGATTCGACAAGAGCGCTGAAGCAGTTGGATTATCTGATGGTTTAAAGAACATAAACATTCTCCCGCACGGCGGAGGCTATGCGATTAATCTACAGTACTCTAACATAAAAGTTGTTAGAACCAAGATTGGCAACCACTTCATCCTAAGTGATACCAAACCTATCTCTAAGGTATCTGACATAAGTAAGACCGCTAAAAGAGGTGTTTCCAGTTTCGGGGAGATGATACTTATGAACCCTCGTGCGCTTCCATTTGACTACAGGGGCAACAGTGTGATAGAAAAAGTCATGGAATATGATCTAGCTACTCCTGTTGCAAAACTTCAACCATTGATGACATTAAAGGTTTAAATTTAAATGAAACTTGGCATCTCAACCCAGATATTCTGGGACTATGAAAAACTGGATATTGAATATGTTCTGTCGCATCTAGCAGATGATCTTAGGTTTGAGTGCGCAGAGATTCATTGCCAGAGCCCGTTGTTTAAAGGTTGGGGGACATTGAAGGCAAAGGAGACCAAAGAGAAAATCTATGATACCTTAAGTACCCTGGATATTGGTGTGTCCTTGCATGCACCCTACCATGACCTAAACTTGGCTACACTAAATCTAGGGGTTAGAAAAGAGGTAATGCACCAGATATCTGAATGCATTGAGACTGCAAACTATCTTAACTCTAATATTGTCGTAGTCCACCCAGGTCATCTGGCATCAAGGAAATACCTCAAAGACCGTATCCTGAATATAATGGCCAAAAACTTCAAGAGATTAGCTGAGATTTCAGAAGACTTTGGCGTCCAGCTTTGCATGGAGAATATATCATCAAAGCCGACAGCATTGTGTGTCCACATAAAGGAGATACTTTATATATGTAATCTTGTTGACTCTGATCACTTCAAAATCTGTCTGGATGCTGCACACGCAAACACCACCGGCTTAAGCCCTGACCATTTTGCAGAGGAGCTAAAGGATTATGTTGCGCACGTTCACATCAGCGATAACACTGGCGTAGATGATCATCTACCTATCGGTCTTGGGAACATAGACTTCAAAAAATTCATACATGCATTGAATCCATATGATGGATACATGATCATAGAAGGCTGGATGCCACGCAACCAAGACTACTTTCTCCGGTGGGATAAGAAACAGATAGATGACATTGTAATGTCAATATAATCTTTTTGTTTAAAAAACTGATTCTTTTAGTTTTGTGCTTTAATTCTATTTATGTATGAGGCGTATGAAAATGGGGATTAAACCTAAGATTGAGAACATGGTTTCTGCAGTAACAATAGATCAAAAGATAGATATGAAGGAATTCACTACGACAGTTAAAGGTCTAGAATATAATCCTGATAGGTTTCCTGGTGCGGTTTACAGGATAAAAAATCCTAAGATGGCGATGCTTATCTTCAGTTCAGGTAAGATAATCTGTGCAGGTGCAAGATCTAAAGAAGACATTAAGGCGGCTGTGGTGCAGTTAAAAGAGAAGCTTGCTGAAGGAGGTATAATAGTCAAAAAAGAACCCGACGTCAAGGTTCAGAATATTGTTGCATCAGCTGATATGGAAATGACTGTTAATTTGGATATTCTTGCAATGGAATGCGATAATACGGAATATGAGCCAGAGCAGTTCCCTGGTCTAGTGTTCTCCTTAGCTGAGCCAAAAACTGTAATGCTTGTCTTCCGATCCGGGAAACTGATAATAACCGGGGCTAAAACACGTGATGATGTAGATCAGGCAGCCAAAAAAACAAAGAAGGCTATTATAGAGATTGGTGCAGTAATCTAATCTTTTTTTTAGCACCATTCATTGAGTGTTTTCTCTTTTCTATGTTTGACTTCTATTTTTTTTATATCTATTTTTTTGTATTCTATCCCTGCTTTGTTGAGGATTAGCATAGCATTTGGTGTTATGCTTGGGGCTACGAGGATCCCTCGTGCAGGATTCACATGCTCTTTGAGCCATTCAGTGTATCTCTTAATCTGTAATGCGGCAGGTAACCCTGCCCTCTCAGCCTTTAACTCAACTACAACATAGGTGTCACCTACCTTGCCATATAAGTCAAAGTATCCAAGTGGTGTGCTATATTCTGCTTTCCTAAGCCGGAAGCTGGGATGCACCAATTCCTGATTCTTGACTAGGTAATCCTGCAGATCCTTTTCTGTGTGTGTTACAGAAAGCTTACTTCCATCTCTTAGGTCTGAATATGCCTGATAATTCAGCACCTTATGGACCCTTATCCTCATCTCTTCAAAGGGTTTTTTTGTCCTCTGGCTGTATAACAGAAGTTCCTCGCTGAATTCTGCTACAGTTTCCATCGGCGGACTCATCCAATTTATGGGCTTATACCCTGATAATCCATGTATCAGTAAGGTGGAATCCTGTTTAATCAATATTATGCGGTGTCCTGTCCCTATCTGTGATTTTGATCGTCCACTGTATTCTATGCTGCATTCACACACAATAGAGATGATTTTTTTCTCGCCTATATCCTTATTAACCCTGTCACTTAACTCAAAGTCGCATATCATATTAACTCAAGCTCCTTTGACGCTAGAACAAACATCGTATGGCTCCAGCACAGGGGACATACTGATTTCTGTATTCTGTTATCAAATACTTGTTCAGGTATGTATTCACTTGATGATTCTGCAGCCTTCCAATAGTATCTCTTAGCCTTCTCTTTTTCACCCATCATATTTAATATAGTGCTCATCCAGTAATTTAGAAGAGGCCAGAATCCGGCGCCTTTGTTTCTATGTAATCCTTCAAGGATCCATCCATCATATTCATCGTTCTCGTATCTATAGACTCCATAATCTTTGACGAGTTTTTCTTCGATCAATCCTACAGTCTGTTTAGCTAAGGGATTATCTGCATCAACCACCCTAAAAGGCCATATCACCCCTAAAAGGCTGGCATCTATTCTCGCATCATCTAATCTGCCAAAAGACCGCTGAAAAAAACCTTTTTCCTCTGCATTATCCAATAATGTCTTCTTCATCTCGTCTGCGGTTCTCACATATCTCTCATTGGGAAGTATCTGGTCTGCAGATATCAGGCCGCCTATGCACGCTGCAAGAGAATAAGAGAAGTTTTCTTTGAGGTCGGGGAACGTCAGCCTTTCCTCCCATAAATCGTTTGTAATTTCTGTGAAGTGGTCTTTATTCCATACTCGGCATAATCCTTCAGCCGAATCAGTAACCAGTTTCCTGTATCTGTCAGGCATTTTTTTATCTTTAAAGTGGCAGCCTGCAGCGTAAAGCAGTGTCCCGGTCTGGTCTGGCTGGAACCGGTTTAAAGCCTTTAATCCGTTGGGATAATATTTTTCATAAAGTAAACCCGTTTCCTGCCATCCTTCGGCTCGGTCTATAATCCAATCAAAGAATCTCTCAGCTACATCATCTAAACCTAAAACATCTGCTGCCATGCACGTGTAGGATGCATCCCTTGGCCACACATAAAAATAGTTTTTCACATCACGTGGATAATAGGGTTTCACACAATTCGCAGCAACAATAGCCCCATTCTCAAGACAGCAATCTAAAATCACCCTCCGGCTTGAATCAATTAATTCCCTTATCTTGGACTCCATTAGTATCAATTATTTATTTGGCGACGCATTTATTTAACAGAATAAATCATACCTTGCTTCTGTCCCTGCTGTACAGGCGACCGAGAATTAATTCACAGCTTTTCATTTTTTTTTGAATCATTGTGTTTTTTTTATCGGGTTTTCTGTAATTGTTAAAAATGTTATTATACCTTACTATAGTAAAATTTTTTGGTATTTTATAGCAGATAATTGTATTTAAATATGTGTTTTCTTTAATATATCATGGTATGGTTAAATTAACTGAATACGATGTTTTGTTGAAATTATGTCATGCAGGCAAGATTGACAGAGAATCTTTCATCAAATTGGTTAGGGGTGACGCCAGATTTGAGAAAATAACTAGTGGACTAGTCTATGCGCGGATACGGGTTCTAAAAAATCAAAGATATGTCCTAGAGAAGTGCGGTCTTTTGGAGGTTAACGCCGATAACTCTCGTTTGTGGGATATGTTGGCTTTCATTTATTGGAGTATCCTCAAG
This sequence comes from Candidatus Altarchaeota archaeon, assembly GCA_030609775.1. Lineage (GTDB taxonomy): Archaea > Altiarchaeota > Altiarchaeia > IMC4 > QMZM01 > JAUWTD01. The sequence continues at coordinate 53,124 of JAUWTD010000001.1, read as the reverse complement.
AACAGGGACTACAACATTCTCTTAGGTAAGGGAGTTTCCACATTATTTGGTGCAGTCCTGGATGGTAAGAAAACCTTAAATGATCTGATGGGTCAACTGAAAAAGTCGAAGCCCACGACACTAAGGTATGTTCACATACTATTAGAAAACGGTTTCTTGAGTAAAGTGAAAGAAAAACCATTGATTTTGGAGGTTAATATCAACGACCACACACTTTACTACATAAACCATCTGGAATTAAGCTTCAGCGAATATGAAAAAGAACATCCTTTAGAACCTATGTTTGAGGTGCATTCTGAGAAGCTGATGCAAGACTTGATCCGGCTGCACACGTATTCTACTACAGTAACTGAAGGGAATACGGCAATCGAAGAGGATGTTCAAAAAGTATTGGAGAACCGGCCAGTTAAACTAACCCCTCATGAGGTGATAGAGATAGTGAATACAGAGAAGGCATTGGAGAGATTACTCCAGTATTCAAAAGATGATGTGTCTGAAGAGAAGCTTTTGGCGTTGCATGCTATACTCATGAACAATCTGGTGGATAAGCTGGGAGAATACTATTACGGCAGGAAACGGATTATAGGTTCAGCACACAAGCCGCCTGATTCAAGGGAGGTTGTGGATTCGGCAGTGAAAGCGTTAATAAATTTCATTAGAAAATACGCTACATCAAATCCCCTGTTTATCGCACCCCTGGCGCATCTGATGTTCGTTAGCATACACCCTTTCCAGGATGGAAATGGCAGAATGGCCCGGCTCTTACACTCATGGATACTGTTAAAGAAAAATCTGCCTCTGTTCGCCTATGACCCTGATAAAAGAAACCAGTATTTCAACCTGCTTGAAGAGGCGAGAAATACCGACTCAATGGAATTCATAAAATTCTGCAACAGCGAACACAAAAAAATCATGCAAAAACACATAAAAACACACACTCAATAACCTCGCTCCTACGCCCGCTCTCACTCTTTATTTCAAAAGATTCTTTTATCTTGCAGTGAAATACCCTGCTTCTGTCCCTGCCGTACACGCGACCGAGAATCAATTCACGCTTTATTGAATGATAACATTGTGTATGATGCTAACCTTTTGGTTGTTGTTGTTTTTTTTATTGTAGTAATCTTATACTTATGTAAGTAAGATGTTATTTAATGGTGTTGTATTGCAGGTGATGGAGCATTTTGTACGTGATTTAAGCGGCAGCTACTATGGCAGCGCCATAGCTAAGGCTAGCGGGCTTAATCAGAAAACTGTTTCCAACGTACTTAACCGGCTGGAGGATGAGGGTTTCCTTAGGAGCAGCACAGTCGGCAAGAATAAGGAGTTCAGGCTCCGCTTCGATGACCTGGAGAAGACTCGGCGGTTCCTTCTGGGTGTGGAGAACGCGCGAACTCTATGTTTTCTGGAAGGGAACCTTAGGGTCAAGGAAGTCTTCTCCAAGACAAGTTCGTTTTTCAGCGGGATAGTTATGGTGTTTGGTAGTTATGCTAAAGGGATCCAGAAAAAGGATTCTGACTTGGATGTCTTCGTTGCAGGGGAATATAATGCCCTTAAACTCAGGGAAGCAGCCAGACTTTATGGCATGGATTTAAACGTCAAGCAGATGAGTAGGGAAAACTTCAGGGAGGCGTTGAAGGAGAAGGACATTTTTATCAGGGAGGTGGTTTCAGATCACATCATCCTGCGAGGCACGGAAGAGTACCTGGAGCTTGTGTTAGGCGACTACTATGGCAGATAAGATACGGTGGTGTCTGAGGCAGAAGAGGGGCATGGAGCTTGTGAAATTAAGTGAAAACCTGAGCCGTGCGTATCTCGTAAAGGCGGAGAATGCTCTTGCGTCTATGCGAGCCAACGCAGATAATCCGGAATGGGAGATATCATCCAGCTACTACGCGATGTATTTTAGCTTGTATGCGATACTCATGAGGTTGGGCGTCAAATGTGAGATACATTCCTGTACGTTGGAATTTATGCAGGTCTACCTGAGCAAACACTTCACCGCTGACGAGATAAGGCTTCTTGAAGACTCCTGCTCTGCTCGAATAGAGGCTCAATACTATTGTGAGACCGGCTTAGACGACAAAACACGCGAAGAGATGACTGATGCCGCTTTGGACTTCCATTTGAAATGCAAAACGATCCTCGCTGAAATAACTGAAAAAGAGACACAAGATATCAGAGAAGACCTGCAGAAAAGAATCAAAAACATCCATTAATAACCCTAAGTCGATCTATCTCAGATACTGCTCCCTCTATAGTCTTTCAAGCCTCATTATTTCCCTTTCCTTCTCCTTTTCCATTATCCCCCCTTGTATGTTTTCTCATCCTCGCTGTCGTGGTCATGGCCTGCCATTCGCCTGCCATCTTCTGAAGCATCATACTAAAAGGCGAGGCTTTACTGCTAAGGTTTCCACTGTGTGTTAGGGTAACTGGATGTTTTACACCAGTTGGTTTGCGAGTTCATGTATGAGTTTTTCTAGTTTCTTTGTTTTATGAGGGAAGTATTTATCCAGTGGTTTGATCATCAGTCTTTCTTCTTCGCCAGGCCGGTATTTTGGTTCTTCTTCGACTTTTTTTAGCAGGTTCCTCTGGTATTTTTCGTATCTGAGCATGAACTCTGTTTTTTCAAGTATCGTGTTTTTCATCTCGTCTGGCTTGAATTCGGTGTGTTCCTGTATCATGTAAATGTCGACGTAATCCCTGGTTTTTATTCCTTGTCTTGTGAGAATGGCTCTTACTTTTTCGGCTAGTATCTCTCTTATATCATATGCTTTGACCTTAGGGTTTTTCAGCAGGGTTTCTGCAGCTTCCGGGTACAGGAACCTGAATTCCTTGGCATCTATTCCTGTGAGGATGTTTTTCGCCTCCACGGTTTTGAATGCATAATTGAATTTTTCAACGTAGTTGACTTGTATCTTTATGAACTGTGTGGTTTTCAGTTCAATGGAGGTGTACCATAATTTGAATGTGACGAACTTGTTGCTGCCGCCGAATTCAATGTAGTGGGGGTCTTCCTTGTGCGCCTTGAAGTCGATACCTATTCTATCGGTTATTCTCTCCAGTTTCCTTGTGAACTCACCTATTTCCTCAGATAATTGTTTCCGTATCTTTTTTTCGGATTTGTCTTTGAAATCTTCTTGTCGTATGTAGCTGAAATCAAGGTCTTCGCTGAACCGATAGTAGCCTATATAGCACTTTATTAGGCAGGTTCCACCCTTAAACACGTAATTGTTCCTGAAGTGGTCGTCTGAGTTTAATTCTTTCAATAGCAGGTGGAGGTATGCGTCTTTTTCTATCAGCTCCCTCTGTTTGACGTCTGCCTTACTTGCCAGATAATCAACCAGTTCTTTTGTTACTTTCACTTTAGCTTCTCCAAAACCTTTTTCACCGACTTCGGATACTTGTCGGCATAGGCTTCCATTTTTTCTTTGGAGCAATATTTTGTCAAGTCAGCGATCTTGCCTATTATCTCTGCTTCTGTTAGACTATTGTATTTGCCGAGGTATATCATGTCAAGGACTGTTTTCTCTGGGTCGGAGTAGGGAATATCTCCCTTAACAACCCCAAAACCGAAGAGATTCTTTGACACTTTTATGAACTTGACTTTATGGCCCAATATCTCAAATGGTTTAGGCCTGCCGAGGGTATCAGATATAACAGATGTTGTTGGAATGTATTCGTGGGTTAGATTATTTAGGGAGGATGCTGTTTCGAGTCCGAAATACCAGTTACTAACCTTCTTCATAATTAAAGCCTCCTTTATGGCTTCGAGATAATTTATCTTCAGAGCATCTAGTTTTCGTTCTTCAATGGTTTTGACGTAAAAAATCCCTCGAATAATCCTTATAATGTATTTGTATGTGTTCAGGTAGCCTATGGCTGGACGATAACCTAAACCTAATTCGTCTGTGAACGATTTCAGCTCTTTTCGGGTGAGGTATTTTCCCCCCATTCGTTCTATTTTCTTGACTAACAAGGCGTAACTCATTTTAAATCATAAGTATATAAAATGTATATACATATAATTTAAATTACAAGTATATAACTTGCCTTTATTCATTCATCCATCCCCCACCCCACTCATTACCTGCCTTCTCATCCTCGCCGTCGAGACCATAGCCCTCCCACTCTCCGGCCATCTCCCGGAGCAGTGAGTTGAATTGCAGAGATTCTTTTCCCTATCTTTATCTCTCCTTTTCGATCATCTTCTCTGATATATTCTACTCAGAAAAACAGGTGAACTAAAGCCGCAGATTTCATGCCTCCCTGCTCTTGTTTCCCCGTTTTTTAATGCGAACTCTATATTATAAGAACACAACCTCGAAAACAGTCTTGTCGAGCCAAAAGGCAAAGACGGACACAAAACGTCAACCGATTTCGCGGGTTGCGGGGGTACCCTAGCTGACCAAAGGGGCTGGATTGCAACCCCCTTTAGAAAAAGGTGTTGCATCCCCAAAACAAATCACATTCAATCAAAAAAAAATTCAATTTCCTCTTTTGCGGGGGTACCCTAGCTGGCCAAAGGGGCAGGACTTAAGATCCTGTGGTGTAGACCTTCGAGGGTTCGAATCCCTTCCCCCGCAAACTTTTAAGAAAAGTTTGATCAAAACAGGTGGGGCGTACGCTGTCGCTTAGCCCCACTGCAACAGTTTTTCTATTATTCTGTTTTATTTTAGGTGTCATCAAACGTTAACGATGATACTATCTGTTTACACTAACCTTTTTTTTTATATTTTGGTGTCATCAAGCCTTGGCGATGATTGGTTGTATGTTGTGTTTATGATCTGTTTACATTTTTTTTTTTTTGTGGGTAATCTCTTACTCTGCAATTGTGGAATTTATTGTCTCAATGTGGCTATTTCTCCTGTAGAGGGGTCTAGGAATACTACCAGTTCCACTCTCTCCTTGCATAGGTATCTGAAGGCATAGAAGTCTTCAAGTTCTCTTCCAAACAGTTTTTCTATGTCATCTTTTTCGTTTTCACCTGCGTCGTCTCCTTTTGTAAAGTCGCTGCAAAAATCTTCGTCTGAGCCTCCGTCTGAGCACTCAACCGCCTTCCAATCCTTTATCCGTATCATCGGGCCAACCCTATCCCATGTGAAGGGGTCGCAGCCATAGTCTTCAACTATTAACTCAATATCTGGGTGTTCCTTTACTATTCTAAATACCTCCTGGAAGGATTTGGGCATATCATGTATGGTTGTAGTGGTTGCCTCATCTATATCACATATCATATTATCGTTTATATCCAGGCAACAATTGCTGCCAACGTGTATGTAGGGTTTATTGCATACGATTTTTTCTTCTCCTATGCATCCGCAGACTAATAAAAGCAGAGCAACAACAACTAATTTTTTCATCTTATTTTTTTTTTTGGTGAATTATTTTCCCCCCCTCATCTAAAGGTTGGCCATCTCTAAAGTATCTGAATCCAAAAATAATGTAAAACGCGATATGATATCACATTGGTATGTGAAGACATAGAAGTCTCCTAGTTCTCTTCCAAACAGCCTCCTTATATCGTCTTTTTCGCTTTCACCTGCTTTTTCACCTATTTGAGAGTCCATACAAAAATCCTTATCTACTCCTCCCTCTGAGCACTCAACAATTGTCCAATCCTTTAATCGGATCATCGGACCAACCCTATCCCATGTGAAGGGATCACATCTATTGTCTTCAACTAGTGAATCAATGTATGGGTGTTCCTTTACTATCTTGAATGCATCCAGGCAGGATTCAGGAATCCCTAAAGTAGTTGTTGTGGTTGTTGTGGTTGTTGTGGTTGTTGTGGTTGTTGTGGTGGTTGTGGTTGTTGTGGTTGGGGTTGGGGTGGTTGCCTCGTGTATATCACATATCCTATTATCGTTTGTATCCAGGCAACAATCCCTTCCGACCTGTATGTAGGGTTTATTGCATACGATTTTTTCTTCTCCTATGCATCCGCAAACCAATAAAAGCAGGGCAACAACAATTAGTTTTTTCATTATAATTTACTATAATCTATTTCATTTACTTATGGCCTTCAACCTTATAAATAATTCTTGATATGCCCGAAGACATATATTTGTATTTATATAGGTGATAGGTCTTTATTCTAGATAATACGATAATTGGTGTGCTAAAAATGAAGTATAAGATAAGAGGTACGACGTTGCAGGTTGTTGATGTTGAGCTTTCGGAAGGAGAATCGGTTTATACTGAGTCAGGCGGCATGTCCTGGATGTCTTCTAATATTAGTATGGCGACCGATACTAAAGGCGGTATTGTGAAGGGTTTAGGCAGGATGCTTGCAGGAGAATCCTTGTTTATGACTACGTATACATGTAATAGCGGCACGGGCATGATTGCGTTTGCAAACGAGTTCCCCGGCAAGATCATAGATATGAAGTTAGCTGAAGGCCAAACAATTATAGCTCAAAGAGATGCTTTCATGTGCGCGGAATCCTCAGTTAAACTCGAAATACATTTAAGGAAAAAACTCGGCGCAGGATTGTTTGGAGGGGAAGGATTTATAATGCAGAAGGTCACAGGTCCAGGAGTGGTGTTTATGGAGCTTGCAGGTGAGATTACAAAGTACACTCTAAAAGAGGGTCAGGTATTGAAGGTTGATCCGGGACATATTGCGTTATTGGAGCCTTCAGTGAACTTTGATATCACCCGCATTAAAGGAGTAAAAAACATGTTTTTTGGCGGAGAAGGTTTATTTCTCGCAGACCTGCGCGGACCTGGAAACGTGTGGCTGCAGTCAATGCCTTTACCTAATCTTGCAGGGAGGCTGATACCCTATCTTCCAGCTAAAAGATAGTTAAAAATGGATGAGGTTTTGTTAGGGCTATTTCTCCTTATTCTTTTTTCCCTTCTTTTTTTCTTGATTGGTTCTTTTTTAAGTGTTTTTGGTTTATTGGTTGGTGTCTCTGATTTTTTGCTTGAACCAATTGTCGGCCTCTACTATAAAATCTTTAAAAAAGAGGATAAAGAGGATCTGAGCAAGGATTACTCTATTGAGCAGGGAGAAGAGGTTAAATAGCTTTTTTTATTTATTAATCTATCCCATATCTTACTATGAGAAAACATTATATCTTTGTAGTTGTTTTCATGCTTTTATTTAGTGGCTGCGTAGACCGTGGAAGTGATGTGGATTATGATCGATTCAGTGCCGCTGTGAGGCAAGGGGATGTGTCAGTCTGTGATAAGATTCAACTGGAGTCTATGGCGAAGTGGTGTTATGTTCGTGTTGGGAACACTATGGGGGATACTAAAACCTGCAGTAGCTTAAATGATGTCAGGCAGAGAGATTGGTGTTATTTTGGTGTTGCCGCAGCAAAGAAAGACCTAAACGTCTGTGATTTAGTTGAACCGGATAATCTGGAGGAATGCTATGTTTTGGTTGCGGTAGCTGGGCTTAATTCCAAGATATGTGAACGAATCCAGGATGATTTTTATCGAGACAGCTGTTATCTAAGTGTTGCGCAATCTGGAGACGATATTTTATTATGTGAAAAAATAGTTTGTGAAGATACGCAGGATCGATGTTATCTTGTTGTTTCAAAGATTCGGTAGTTTTTTTTTTTACAGGAACTCAAAGCAGCGTTCTCTTTGGCGGTCTTCTAATATCTTGTTGCAGAGTGTACGGTTTTCTGTTATAAGGGCTACTCCATAGTAGCAGTCATCTATCTGGCTTTTTTGTTTTATTCGTTCGCATATGGTTGAATCCATCTTTTCGTTTGCAAGATTCAGGTAACATCGGTCTTTGTCGACTTGGCCCCATTTTCCTTCACATATCGCATCCTTGAAGAGTGTTGTTGTGGTTGATGTAGTTGTTGATGCGGTTGATGTTGTGGTTGTTTCTTCGATTATTGTAGATGATGTTGTTGTGGCTATTGTGGTTGTTGTTTTCGTTGTTGACTCAGGAAGAGGTTCTCTGCCCCTCATATAGTCTATTAACTGTTCTCTGTCTATGCATCCGGTGTTTAACAATATTAGGCAGATCAGCCCTATAGTAAGCATATTGTTTTTCATAGTCGCCTATCTTATCCTGTAGAAGTAATTACCTACAAAATATATTTTCTGTATTTTATCTTCATAGCAGTTGATGAATTTGAATGTTTTTTCTATCTTTTTGAGTTCATTAAAATCTTTGACTTCTGTTAGCTGGTTTGTGTCTGGAATATTTTTGACGTTTATTATCTTTGATTCAGGGATATCTTCTTTTTGGTGTTTCTTTTTTTGTTCTTGTTTTTTTGCAGGGTTTCCTACCCTTAAAGATGTTTGCTGTGTCTTCTGACTGATTTTTGTGTTTTGTTCTTCTGGAACTTTGATATTCTTAAGTAGGGTATGTGTGTCTTCACCTACCTCTGTTTTTATGTCTTTTAGTTTTCTTGGGGGGAGCATTTTACCTTTGTTTTTCTTTCTTTGGGTTTTATCTCCGTTTATTTCCATTTTCAGGATTTTTTTTTTTATTTATTCTATTGGTTCGGGCAAATAAAAAATATTTTTTTTTTGGGCGGTTTATGAAATCAGCATTATTGAGATATATGCTTCTATGAACGCTGATAGAAGCAGAAGAGGGAGCACTAGCATAGCATAGACTCTTGCTGCTGTTTTTATGCTATTGCTTACTTCTATGATTCGGTTGTTTTTTGGGAGTATGTAGGATAAGCCTATCCTGATGCCTAATGCAGCGGACAAGAATATTGCAGGTAACTCAAATATTCCGTGGGGGAGGATGCCCAATATAAATGCAAGAATACTGTGTCCTTTGTTGAGGAAAGCCTTGAGGACGAAACCCATGAAAAATCCGTTAACCATCAGGATAAGGAGCGGGACAAAGAGCAGAGTTCCGCTCACAAGCATTATGAGGCTTGCTCTTGTGTTGTTGAAGAATATTTTAACAGCAAGATTAAAGCCTGATCTATCTAAGCCGATCTCGTTTTTGATGTTCTCTATTATGGGATTCATCATTGCTGAGCTTTCATCGAACATGATATATCCTGGTACAACACCTATCGCAAAGGATAGTATACAGATTTCAAGCAGTATGAGGTTATCTTTTAAGGCCTTAGCTAAGGGGTTAGGTTTTTTTCCGGGGAGCCCTACCCATTCTTCTTTTACATCGATTTCATTCCATAATGTTTGTTTTGCAGGATCTGCAGTATTCATCTTGTTCTAGGTTGCTGTATCCGCAGGCTGGGCAGATAACATATGTTTCTCCGGTAATCTCTTCATCCCCGGTTTCTTCTCTTTTGGGTTTTCTAAGTTCCTTAAATAATATTATGGGTTCGACAAACATTGAAGCTAATGCTCCTCCGATTCCACATAGAATGAAACCTAGAAGATTCCATGCTATGAACATCCAGAAGACTAAGGCATCTGTGAAGCTGGTGATTTCTATGCCGGTTACATCCATGAACCCTATGATGATTAAGAAACCAAGCAGGGCTGATGTAACACCTGTATTGAATCCGTTTTTTATTTTTTTATCTTTGAGGATCCATCCGGAAGCAAACCCTGCTATGATTGGCCCTAAGACTATTATCCAGTTTAATGATGCGTAGAGTATTGACCCTACGGCGATTGCAGTTATTTTTTTAGGGATCATGTTAATCTATTTGGATGCAAGCGTAAATAATCTAGAATAAGCTTCCGATGATCCCTAGAAATATTGCGACATATAATGTAAACTTCGCAATTTTTGCAGCGGCTACTGTTATAATAAACTCTATATAATTCATTCTCATAATCCCGGGTAGGACTGTTATCGGATCAATGGGTATTGGTATGGGTGAGGGTATGGCTATTACCAAGAAGAGGCCTATCCATCCGTATTTGTTCATCATTTTTCTGGCAGACTCCATTTTTTCATGGTCTATTTTTTTTTCTATGATCCCTGAGCCTACAAAACCTAGGCCGTAATTGATGCTTGTTCCAATCAGGGACCCGATTGTTGCAATACCTACTATTATTGCCGGCTCGATATCTGCTGCCAAAAAGAAAGGGAATACGCCCTCTATTGGGAAAACCAGAAAAATTGTAGACCCTATAACTGACACAAAGAATAAGCCACTGATCCCATATTTTTTTAATAGTTCTCTGATAGCATCTAATTCAAACAAAAAGCCGATACTAAGAAGTATGAAGGTTAATAAGGTGAAAAGAATTATTTTCTCTTCTATTGGAAGATCCCGGAATTTTTTCATAAAATTCATTCTATTCATCTGTTGAGTATTATCTATTTCAGATGCTTGATATAAATCCTGAAGAAGGGGATATGTCTAAAAAAATGTATGGTATATATAATTGTTTTCTCCTAGAATAGTATTCTAGATACTCTTTTAATCTATGTGTGGGGTAGGATAAATGGAGCAGGTTAAGGATATTGAGGTAAAGGAGACTGTTGATGAGCTCGTTCGTGAGATGTATTTGTCTGGAGGCTTCACTGCAAAGAAATTAGGTGTGGGCGTTGACATACTTGAGCGGATGAGTCAGGTGGAGTGCACACGTTTTTTGTCTTTTCCTGCTTGTTTGATTGCTACAGGGACCCGGGGGATTATAAAAGAGATTGTGAGAAGGGGTTTAACTGATGTTGTGGTGACAACCACAGGGACCCTGGATCATGATCTTGCAAGGGTGTGGGCGAGTTATTATCATGGAAGCTTTGGGTTAGATGACTGTGAACTGCATAAGAGCGGCATCAACCGACTTGGTAATGTATTGGTGCCTAATGAGAGTTATGGTGTCGTAATCGAGGAGAAACTTCAGCCGATTATTGAGGCAGTGTATTCAAAGAAGAAGGAGTTTTCATTCCATGAGTTTATATGGGAGATTGGAAGGCATCTGGAAGATGAAGAGAATAAGGAGAGCTCAATTATCTATTGGTCGTGGAAGAATAAGATACCCATATTTGTTCCCGGGGTCATGGATGGTGCGGTTGGATCGCAGCTATGGTTTTTCTGGCAGAATCACCGGGACCTGAAAATTGATCTTTTTTCGGATGAGCAGAAGCTCTCTGATATTGTTTTTGAGTCAAAGAAAACTGGTGCGTTGATTATTGGCGGCGGGATTTCGAAGCATCATACCATCTGGTGGAATCAGTTCAGGGGTGGTTTGGATTATGCGGTCTATGTGACAACTGCGCAGGAGTTTGATGGCAGCCTCTCCGGGGCGACGGTTAAGGAGGCCATATCCTGGAGTAAGGTGAATGAAGGGGCTGAATATGTGACCATCTATGGTGATGCCACACTTATTCTGCCATTTATGATAACTGCATTTATCCAGAGACTGAAATGAGAGAAGAGATTATTATCATGAGTACGCTTATAGTACTCAGCGGGTTTATCGCCCTTGAATTGGGTTTCACAACAGCGATAGCTGAGCTTCTTGCAGGTATGCTCGCGCAGCATTTCTTGCATTTGGATGATAGTGTGATCATCACGGTTCTTGCTGATATCGGGATCCTTATCCTCATGTATGTAGCTGGATTAGAGATTGATCTGGATCAGCTTCAAAAGAGATTTAAACCCAGTTTGTTGATAGGGTCTTTTGCTTTTGTCTTTCCGTTTGTCTCGGTTTTTGTTCTTTCACATTATGTTTTGGGCATGGACATTGATCAAACCCTTATCACATCAATAGCATTGTCGACGACATCGATTGCAATAATCTATCCTATATTGAAGCAGACTGGTGCTATGACTGAAAACAAGATGATAATTCTTTCAGCGGCCATGATAACCGAGCTTATGACCATGTCTATGTTGGGTGTGTTTTTCACCCCTCACCCTGAGTTTATCATCTTACTTGTTATCGGGCTTTTTGTGTTCGCCAAGGTTTTTCCTTTGTTGGGTGGGCAGATATTTAAGCACTATAGGGGAAATGTTGCAGAATTTGAATTCAAGATCATTCTCCTCCTGATTCTGGGGGTTGCAGTTGTCTCTGAGCGGGCGGGTTTTGAGTCTGCTATGATAGCGTTTTTGATGGGTATGATAACCTCGGGAATTGTTGTTCAGCACGAGAATCTGGAAATGAAGCTCCGAGGTATGGTTTTTGGTTTCTTTGCTCCGATATTTTTTTTCTCTGTTGGCTTAAAGATTAATCTATTGGCGCTTATCGGGAATCTGCCTTTGTTGTTGGTTTTTCTTATAGTGTGTTTTGTTTCAAGGTATGTGGGAACATACATCGCAGGCAGATTTGTTTTTCCACAGAATGCAAGATATAGTGCTGCTTTATTAAACACCAACATGACTATAGGGATTATTGTAGCGGTCTTCGGTTATGAGTCGGGTATCCTTACTTTTTCAATATATTCTTCAATAGTGGGTGCTCTGATTATTGCGTCCATATTATCTGCATACTTGTGCAGGGCTCGGTTGCAGTAGTGTTATTACAAAGTCGGCAGAATACTGCGGCTTTTAAGCCGCAGATGAATGCCTAATTGCCGACTTTGTAAGTTCATACTCCACCCTTCAGGGTGGAGTTGTTGATTTTTTCATTGAATTATTTCTTTTGTTCTCAATTTTTGTCTCTACTTCTATTAGTCTTTTTTGGTTTTCTTTAATGATTTCTTTGAAGCTTTCTTCGTCTATTTTTCTTTTGTGGTATTTTTTCTTTGCAAGTGTTATCATTTCCTCTATGGTTTTTTTCTCGTCTATTAATTCTTTCATCTGTTGTTTTTGTTGTTTTCGGTCGTGAGAAGATTTCCTTAATCTTCGGAAGTATGTGAAAACAGCAAAGAATAGGGCAAGGATTATTAATGCAGGTAGGGGTGATTCCTTGGATTCATCTTCTTGGGTGTCACAGTCGGTAGGGCACGTTTTTTTTTCGTCTTCTTCGCAGTGTCCATCGCCGCACAATGGTGGGGTGTCTGTGTTTTCTTTGGGTTGGGTTCCTGTTTTGATTGTTCCGCCGATAAATATCCTCAATGTGGCTTTGTTGTTGGTTTCATCTGTTTCCTTGATTAGGTTGTCTTTTAAGGATGATGGATTTGAGTCTATGGTGGCTGTTAGTATGTATTCTCCGGGTTCTTTGTATGCTTGCAGGTCGTAGAATGATATGATGATATCTTCACCTGCGTCAAGAGTGTTTTTTATCTCTTTTGTGGTGGGTGCAGATTCATAGTCTTTCAGTAATTCAATCCAGAATCTGTTTGTTGTTGCTGTTTTACCTTGATTCTGGATTGTTATTTTGACTTCTTTTATCTGCAGTGTATTGCTTAAATCCCCGGGATATATTTCCATTCCGATTATGACTAAATCCGGTGTTGTTTCATTTGTCTCGGGGGTGCATTCTGTGCTTCTGAAATGGCATTTGCCTAGGCAGCATACTCCAAACAGGTTAAATTCTTCTGTTAGGTGCCTGTCATCTATTTGGCATGGTTCATCATCTTTTACCCCTACGCATGAGAATATGGCTAATACCTTTAATCCCTTCTCGATTTCCTCTTCTGAGGGTATTTTCTCATCATAGCCTATTTCGTCTTTCCTATAATCTGGTTCATAGCCTCCGCTGCATTCTTCCTCCCAGTAATTGCATTTATTATAGCAGCAGATGCCCCATAAATTATATTTTTCGCTGAGTTCGTCTGGTATGTCACATCTATCTCCTGTGCCTGCATCTTTGCAGGGTAGTTTTACCATGACATCAAGGAGGGATACTTCGCTGTTGACTGAATGCCTGCAATCCTTTGTAAAGCTGTTGCATAATCCTCCGCAGCAAACCCCCCAGAAGTCTTCAGCCCATTGAGAGGGTATATTGCATTCTTTATTATTTCTTACATCCTTGCAGAAATACTTCATAAGTTCACTTTCTACTGCAGGCAAATTCCTCTTTTCATCAACGTAGTCAAAAGACGATACGGGTATTATCAGAGACAAAAATATAAGAACAAGAACGAGTCTTTTCATATTTATCATTTTTTTTTTATTCAATTATCTCTTGGATTCTGTTTTTGGCCTCGATAATATCTTTGAGTTTTCCTGAGAGGGTGTCTATGGTTTCATTGTCTGTGTTTTTGCTGATGAATGTAACAAGTGACGTATCTGACATAGATATTGTATGGAATATTATGCCGTAGTCAAATACCTCCATATATGTTTTCTCTATTCCGTACATCACATTATCTGAGATGATCTCCATTAGTTTGTTTATTATATCATTTAAGGGATCCCAGATTGTTGAGATCTTGTCTATGAAATCATCAGGGAACATAATAACCCCTTCCATGCCTTTTCTGACGACCATGCACGCGTCTATGTCGTCGTGTTCGTCATAAAGCCTCTTCAGGATTCTGTGAATTTGATCGAATCTATCCTCTGCCATCCTATTCCTCGATCTCTATTCCGGTTTTTGTGAAATTTATAGGTGAAAGAGTCATGGTTATTTCAGTTCCTCTTAGTTTTCTGACTGAGAGAAGTTTCTCTATTTCGCCGCCTAATTCATTGATGGTTAACTGGATTACTCCATCGCATGCGAATTCGCTTATTGTGTCTCTTGAAATATATTCTCCTCCGTCACCTGCTTCAGACACTAGGAAGGATGTGGTTTCAAGGCTGTTTATCTCACCTACTACTGCGTATATGTCTCTTCTAGTGACTTCGAATCCTTTCATAGGGAATCTTGATTTAACCTTTTCTTTTTCTCGTTTACCTACTTCCTTTGATATCCTTGACCTATATATCGTGCCATGTTCCATCATCATCGTTAATGAGTCGATGACGAGTCTCTTTGCGTTTATCTTATCTACCTTGCTTCTTATGTTGGCCAGGACCTCATCTAAGTCATCTGTATCAACAACATAGATGTCAAATAGGTTTCTATTCTCTAATTCCTCTATGTCCCATCCAAATTGTTGGCACTGTGTTATCGTCTTCTTCTTTGACTCCTCAAAGGTAACATACACTCCAGGTTCACCTGCAAGGGCACCTTTGTATAAGAATTGCAAAGAAACTATTGTCTTCCCTGTGCCGCAGGATCCTGCAACCAAAACACTTGAACCTTCAGGCACGCCCCCTCCTATAAGCTCGTCTAAACCTTTTATCCCTGTTTTTACTCTTTCCATTTTTTTTTTGTTTATATCATTCTTTTTCCTGCATGCTTAAAATAGTTTACGTTTTTTGTATCCAGAGGATAACTGATGTACTCTTTATTGCATAGAGCCCTATTTTTATGTCATCTATTATTGTATCCCTCTCCCATTTGATGAGTGTCTGCTCTTCTTTTCCACCAGGTTTTATCACATCTACGAGCACTGCACTAATCTCATATTCTGATATGTAGACTGTGTAGTTTAACCTGAACTGGTGTTTATATGATATGGCATATTCACCATACCTTATCTCAATAAAGGATGACACATTCTCGAATTCATCATCTTTTATGCAGGCTCTTCTACCTGGTATACATGTCTCGTTTCTGCCGCATTGGTCTATTGGTTTGGGTACGCATTTTTCCTTGCAAATGCCGTGAACACATTTTGGGGTGCATTCCATAAGTGAGATAACCTCCTTGTTGCAGAAATATGTTCCAGAATAGTGTTTTTCCCCGCAGTCTATATTCGATCCGCATTCAATAGGTCGGGTGGTCGATGTCGTGGTGCTGGTTGTTGTCGTAGTCGGTGTCGTGGTGCTGGTTGTTGTCGTAGTCGGTGTCGTGGTGCTGGTTGTTGTTGTGGTTGTTGTAGTATTTGATGTTGTAGTTGTTGTAGTTGTTGCAGTCGGGTTAAAGAAGACGTAGAGTATGATAGAAAATAGGGTGAATGATAGAATAGAGGCGATTCCAAGGAAAATCAATATCCTTGAAAGCTGAGGTTTCATAGTATACTCTTTCTTTATATAAGTTTGCCTTCGCCGTTGATTTCACCGGAGTTTATCCTGCTGCCTGAGATAGGTTTTCCGTCGTCTGCAAGCACGAGAGGCATTACAACTATGGTTAATTTATCGAGGCCTTTTTTGAATCTGATTGTGTTTATTTCTTCTGCCCTGAGCAGGGTCTCTTCGCTAACTACTATGCAGTCAAGGTCAGGGTCTATTGTTGCAATACCGTATGTATCTTTTATCTCAACTATTTTGTATGGTTTCTCCATTGAATCCAGGATTTTTTCAAGGTTTTTTTCCCTTTCCTTATAGGGAGTGATTTTTTCGATCCTGAATCTTGATGCGAAATCATCCGATGTCAGACCTATAATCGTGGATCTGCCAAGTGTAAGGCCTGCTTTAAGGATTCTTCCATGGCCTTTATGTATCTTGTTAAAGGTTCCTCCGATAACTACTTTATTAAACATTTTTTTTTTAGACACCGCAATTAATTAGGATTGATTTACTTAAACTGGTTTAAGGTCTGATTTTTATGCAAATATTGTAAAATACTTACATGCTTGATGATATGTATTCTCAACTTATTAGGCGAGTTAATTATAAGACTCTTATGGTTTTCCCTATAATTTTAACTCTTCTTTCCGTTGCTCTTGTCTGTGTTCATGGGATCCCGTTGGGGATTGATTTTAGGGGGGGTACCTGGATTGAGGTGGTGCCGGAGGAAGCATTGACTTCTGGTGAGGTTGATGAGTTGACTTTGCAGTTGGCATCATTAGGTCTTGAGGATTTGGAGGTCTATTCTGGCAAGGATTTGTTGACGAGCAAAACCAAGCTTACGATCATAACAACAAGCCAGATCGATCAGGAGGTGTTTAAGTTAACTATTCTACCCTATGTTGGCAGCCTCTATGAGATCGATTCTGTTGTAGTGGATGTTGGGGGGGATGTCCCTGCGGATATCCAGGACAAGATAGCATCCCGTTTTACTGCTGATGTCAGTTTCGATGAAGCATTGGGTGTGTTGGAGATTGATGGATTTGATTTGGATGAGCAGAAACTTCACAGTGCGCTTGATTTTTATCTTGTTGAAGACTTTACGTTGGAGTTACAGAAGAAGAACATAAACATTAAGCCTGTTGGCGAAATCCTTGGTGCGACCTTCTGGAAGCAGGGCAAAGGTGCGGTTGTGGTTGCGTATCTTTTGATTATTTCTGTAATATTTTTTGCGTTCAGGGATTTTGTTCCTTCTTTTGCAGTGCTCCTTGCAGGAACATGTGATGCATTGATTGCTTTAGGTGGTATGAGTCTCTTTGGGATTGTGCTTGAGCCGGCATCTCTTGTGGCGTTGCTTATGCTTGTCGGTTACTCTGTTGATTCAGATATCTTGTTGACGACAAGGGTATTAAGAAATAAAACCGGTACGGTGGATGATCGCATAAATAATGCGATGAAAACGGGTTTGACTATGACTGGAACAACCCTATCTGTCATGTTAGTTATCCTTGTTGTGTCGACATTTATCTTTCAGATAGCGTTGCTTACAAGTATTGCATCGGTTTTGTTGATTGGTTTAGTCGGTGATCTGGCAACAACCTGGATGATGAATGCGGGAATACTTAAATGGTATGTGGAGGAGAAAGGGGGTAAGCTTAACATACGGAAATCCCTTAGAGAAATCAATAAATGATGGAATCTAAAATAAGGAATCTTTTACGGAGTTGGAGGATAATCCTACTGGCAGTCTTAATTTTCATCTCCTTAGTATGTGTCTTTAATGTGGTTCCACTAAACAAAGAGCGTGCAAATGAACCCTTGGGAATTGGGTTCGGAAACGGCCTAGATTATGGGCTTGATTTTGCAGGGGGAACTCAAATTCAGCTTAGGCTTGAAGAGCCTGTAAATAATACTCTTTCATCTGATCTTCTTGAAATCGAGAAGAATATCTTAGAGAAGCGTTTGAATTCTATGGGTTTGAGGGATATTCCTGTAAGGCCTTGGGGTGAGCGTTATATCTTGATACAGGTGGCGAGCGCATCCCCTGCGGAGATTGAGGCAATTGAGAATATATTAAAGCAGCAGGCAAGGTTTGAGGCGAGGATAGATGGTGAATTAGCTATCCATGGATCAGATGTCAGCATTGATCTTGGTCCGCAGGGCAGCGGTATAAGTGGTGGGGGCCCTTATAATTGGTATGTTTCTATTAGATTAACAAGGTCTGGCGGAGAAAAATTCTGCGAGGTTGGAGGAGATAAGAGAGGTAAGCCAATTGACATGTTTGTGGATCGTCCGGAAAATACCTTTATTGTCATGAATAAGGCAACATATAATATTCTTGATGAGTTAACTGAGAATGAGGATGATATGGAGTCTGATTCCTATATTAGGATAGTAGAGAACCGTTCCCTGATTCCTGTGCTTGTAATCGAAAACAATACGGTGGATCCTGAAATATTAGCAGATTATAATATCTATCATAAGATAATAATTGCAGCAGATGAAGTTCAGGTATCTGAAGCTGTCCGGAATCAGTTGGAGGAATATAATTTTTCAACTGAGCGGAAGCCGAGGGATGATAGGGATTATGGTGAATGGATTTTTGACATATTGGGGTTGAAGTCGTCACCTAATCTGCGGTGTGATCCATGTACTCAATGTAAGTATAATGCTCAGATATCTGGCAGCGCCTTAACTCTTGAGGAGGCAATAGAGGCAAGTGAGGAGAATAAGATTTTGCTTAGTTCCGGGAACCTGCCGGTAAAAGCAGTTGTCGAATCCAAATCTGAGTTTCCTGCATCTATCGGTGAGAAATTCCTTGGATACAGTTTCATAATAGGCATTATTGCAATCTTTACTGTGGCATTAGCAATCTATTTAAGGTATAGGGCGCTCTTTATTGTTGTGCCTACACTAATCACTGGATTTTCTGAGATACTCATCGTCCTTGGAATAGCTGCGATAATAAACTGGGAGCTTGATCTTCCTGCGATTGCAGGAATAATTGCTGCTGTAGGTACTGGTGTTGATGATCAGATTGTCATCACTGATGAGCTGATAAAGAGAGGTAAGGGAGAAAAAAAGAAGGTTGTGAGTGTGCTTAATCAAATCAGGAGGGCGTTTTTCATCATCTTTACTGCGGCGGCAACAACAATAGCTGTGATGCTTCCAGTGTTTTCGATTCAGGCACTTAAAGGATTTGCCTTCATGACGATAGCAGGTGTCTTGATTGGTGTCTTTGTGACTCGGCCTGCGTATGCGAAGATTTTAGAGGAGATGCTTAAAGATTAAGATGATTTCTTGAAGGGAATTTAATCTATTTTGTTGTTTGGTTTTGTTAACCTCAAGTATTCTGTTATCTGGTTGCGCGGATACCAAAGATATAGGCGAAGATACAAAAGATACAAATCAGGTGGATCTGGTCTACTCTAGTGCCCTTAACTGAAGGGAGAAGAGAGATCAAGCTTGAGTTAAGTTGTCCTAGTGAGGTGGGTTTAGTTAGTAATCAGGCGTCTGGTTTCATTACTGTTGAATCGATTGGGTTCTATTGAGTTGGAAGGGGATTATTCTTACTGGTATGATCCGGTGGGGCTTAAGATTCATCAGGCGCAGAGGGTTTGAAATTGGCTCTGATTTATTACAAAGTCGGCAGAATACTGCGGCTTTTAAGCCGCAGATGAATGCCTAATTGCCGACTTTGTAAGTTCATACTCCACCCTTCAGGGTGGAGTTGTTGATTTTTGGAGTATCTGGAATTTTATGCTAAGGTCTTAGGGGATAATAGCATCAACCCTAAAATTAATACAGTAATCTATTCTGATGGCGGTGATGTCGATGTCGATGGACCTGGTAGGTTGGAAGCGCAGGCATCAGTTGATACATTAAACATGATTCCTGAGTCAAAAGATTGTTTAATGTTTTTAATTGAAATAAACAGAAAAACTATTTTATTCTACTTTTTTGATTAGTCTGCGTAATGCGATGGCGAATCCGAGGGTGGCTCCTGTGACTGTGCACACTGCTGTAGCGGTTTTATTGATCAGGGATCCTATGTAGAATCCTGAGAAGATAAAGATTATGGTTATTAAAGCAAATTCTACGCCGAGCATCAGGCTTGTGTTAAATACCTCGTTTTTTGACTTCAATTTTTTTATTTTTTCAGTCAGTTTAGTTCAGTGTATTTTCTCTCGACGATGTATGGTGCGTATTTGATGCCGCCTGATCTATGGAATTTCGTGAACCATTCGTAGAAGTGTAGCCTGATTGTGTGGATGAAGACGACTAATCCTTCAAGGACGAGTACTAGTATGTTTCCACCTATTATGATTAATAAGCTTACTATGAATAGACCTGATAATGCTTCCATGTTTGCTATTTTATAGATTGCCGTCATCATCATTGCGTGGACTACTGCGAGGATGAGGAGTCTGCTGTATGAGATGGTGTTGCTTAAGAACATTGAGAATAGTTCAAAGATTTCGAATAATCCGTTTAATGTTATTCCTATAAACTTTTTTATGCTGAAATCGTGCAGTGCATGGGTTAGTTCGCTGAGCAGTATGCCTGCTCCGGGTATCGCCAGACCTATTAACAGTATGTTTGCCAGGGGAACGGTATCCTTCATTGAACTGAAGAAGGGGATGGGGAAGGGGAATACTACTGCTATCACTGCAACTTCTCCGATAAGGAACCACACCTTTGATATGGATTGTATCAGTGTGCCTGATCCTGATTCAATTAAATTGTTTATGACGTTCATTATAAGCCCTATAACCATATGTATTGCGCCGAAGAGGAGTGTTATACCAATCATATCCATCATCTGGTGTGGTGGGCTCATCCAGAGGACCCAAATCTCCTCAATATGTCCGTTGTGTTCTATTTCAACAGCGTGCCCGATACCTAGTTCCTTATATGTGTGTGGTAGCATTTCTTCGTCGCCAAAGAAGCTCCCATACATGAAACCAAAGATAACTGCCGCCATCCCGCAGTAGAATAGGAGCATCCCTATTTTCCACATTGATTCGTTTCCTCTCTTTTTGTATATGATGCCTAAGCCGAGGAGTGCGAATATTGCTCCGTGTCCAACGTCACCGAACATAAGGCCGAAGAACAAGGGGAACGTTATTGCCATGATAGGTGTCGGATCTATTTCAGTGTACGCTGGCAGACCAAACATGTCCATGACGATTTCGAATGGTTTGATTGCTTTCGGGTTATTGTAGGATACTGGGACGTCATCCTTTTTATTTGGTTCATTTGTTTGGATTAGGTTGCATCCTTCTGTTATTTCTTCTATTTCCTTACTCACTGGATCGACTTCCTTTGCGGGGATCCATCCTTCAAGTACATATACTCTCTGGGTTTTCCCGAAGTTTATTATGCTATTTTGTGTGTTTTTTTCTATCTCTGTTATCTCCTTTGCTACAAGTATGTCATTAAATCGTTCGTATTTTATTTTTTCTAAATCATTGTGGAGTTTTTTCTCTTCTTTATTGATTATTTTGAGCTTTTTTTCTATTTCATCAAGGTTTCTGTATGTGATGTTTAGTGTTTCAAATCTCAGTCCTCTGAGGATGCCTTCTACATCATGTTGATACTGTTTTAATGTTGCGATAACTGTTATGTTTTTGTTTTCTGGCAGGCTTTCTGGTTTAGTGAGTATGATGCATTGTTTTTTTGTTATCTCGTTTAGTCTTGTTGTGAGTTCATCTATGTTCTTTGGGTTTATGAATCCTGAGGTTGTGTACATGAAATCTGAGACCCCAAGCCAGTCTGTATCAACTTCTATTTTGTCTAAGGCATTTAATGCAATTATGTGGTCTTCAAGTGTTGTCTTCTCGTCTTTTATTTTCCCTAATTTTTCTGCGATTGGTTTAGTTTCTTTATATATTTCCTCAATTGTTTCCTCTATCTCTCCTAAATATTCTTCTGTTGGCTTCTCCTGAAGAAGGGTTTTAGTTTCTCTGTCCTCTATGTCCTCTATGCCGAGAATGTCTGTGATTACATTTATCTTATTCAGTAGGTTAGAGTAGCCTTCAATGATTTTTTTCCTTTCAGGTGGTTTAATTTCGCTTTCCTCTACTTTTGTTATCTGTAATGCTCCTTTTTTGCCGAGCATATTCATTACTTTGTCTAAGTAGTTGTCTATTATAAGAATCCTGATTTTCTTCATCTGCAACGGCTTAAACATTTTTGCTATATAAATTTATAGAATGGAATATAATATATTGTTTAATATAATAAATAAGAATTTTGCTTAATAAAAGTCTTGAAAATGAGTGTAGTAACCTATGCGTATTCAAACACCCGGGTGAAGGTTATGCGCAGTCTTCTGCTTAGTGAGGGTGAGTTTGGGGCGTTGACGCGGGTAAAAAGCCTTGATGATTTTGTCATGTCTTTGAAGCAGACCTATTATGGTGATGTTTTATCTGGGTTGGATACGGTAGATGTTCATAAGGTTGGGATGTGTTTGGGTATGGATCTTATCCGGGCAGTCAATAAAGTGTTTATGTTGTGTCCTCCTAAATGTAGGCCCTTGTTTGATGTGATCTCAAGAAAGTATGAGTTTGAGCTGATAAAACTAATCCTTAATTCGCAGGCAGGTGGGTTGACGTCGGATGAAATCGACAGTAGTTTGCCTTTTGCGGATGCTGGCAGTGTGTTCAGGGTTGATACTGAGGAGTTTATTTCGCGGTTGAGTACTCTTTCAGTCGAGGAAATCATCTCTGCTGTGCTTGGACGATATAGTGGTTTGGATAAGTTTATGCCTGATTCCCCTGATCTTTTAGGTGTATTGGTTGCGTTGGATCAATATTATTTCTCTGAGTTGCAGAATGCGGTTGGGCATCTCAAGGGTGCAGATAAGAAGACTGCGTCTATGTTGGTTGCGTTGGAAATTGAGGTGGCAAATATCATGATACTTCTCAGGGCTGTTTCTCGTGGGTATGATGATAGTAGATTTATTATTCCATCAGATGGGTATCATCTCGGTTCACTTGACAGGTATCTTGCGGTGGATGCGGCTGCGACCCTGAAAAAATTGTCATCTACCGTATATGGCCCCATTCTGGAGGATGCGGCAGACAAGTACGAGAAAACAAACTCGCTTCTGCCTATTGAGCTTGCTCTTAAGGCTTATCTTGCTAAGCAGAGTCAGAATATTATGATCGAGCATCCGTTTAGACTTGGCTTTATACTTGGTTATATGACTCTTAAGGAGTTGGAGATACAAAATCTTAAATCCATCTGTGTTGGTATAGCTGGGACGTTGCCTTCAGAGAAGATTGAGGAGACTCTTGTAATGCTGGCATAACTTTTTTTCTTATTAAAAAAACGAGTCAGAAAAAAAGAGGAAATAAAATAATAAAAGAAGAAGATAATCTATTCTATCATGCATTTTTTTTTATATTATGCGAACAGAATCATTAAGGCTACGACCAGACCATAGATAGCAATTGCTTCTGCTAATGCAACAAAAATCATCACTTTACCAAATACTTCTGGTTTTTCTACTGTTGCCGCAGCAGCAGCGCTACCTGATGCTGCTATAGCATATCCTGCTCCTAGTGCAGATAGGCCCATCGTAAGCGCAGCCGCAAATTCTGGTGTAATTAGGGATGTATCAGCCATGTGTTCACCTCCATTTTATTTTAATGTTTATATGTGTTTTTAGATATTATAAATAATGCCTAAAATTTATCGTACTCTGATATTATACTTCAGATATTATAAATAATAATAAATAACCTTAGGAAATATTAGAAAACTTTTTAATGTCTTAAATCTTAATGTTATTAGTTTAATTTTATCTTGTGATTTATTTACATTATAACTCATTAACATGTTATTAGTTTAATTTTATCTTGTGATTTATTTACATTATAATTCATTAACAATAAATATTATAAATAGGGTATGAAAATAATATAAAATCTATTACATTAAAAATGAATGATTTGGTCCAGATTAAGAAGGTAGAATATGATGTTTTGAAGCAGATAGATGATGCAAGGCAAGTGTCTGTTCAGAGTGTTGTGGGGACGAGGTCTCAGGGGGGTGAGATAATCCAAAAGAAGGTTGATAAGGCGAGAACTGAGGTATCTAAGGCAATTGAGAAAGCTAAGTCTGAGGCGAAGAGGGATTCAGAAAAGATAATTGCTAATGGGAAGGCCGAGGTTTCCAAGATTCAACTTTATGCATCCAAAAATGAGGCTGAATCCATACAATTTGTTTTGAAAAAGCTTAGAGGTGATTGAAATCGGTTTACAGGAATTAGAGGCCAAGATTCGGAAAGACTGTAAAGATGATCTTGAGAAGATTAATTCTCAGATGGAAGAAGAGATTAAGGCGATTAAAGAAGGCATCAAAAAGAAGGCGCGGGTGCAGGCGGATCAGGTGAAAAAGGAAGGTGAAGCTGAGATAGTGCTTGTTCGCAAGAGAATTATGGCTGATGCTAATACACAGGTTAGGGCGATTATTAGTTCAGAGAAGAATAAGCTTCTTGATAAGGTGTTTCAGGAGGCAGGGGATATTATACGGAATCTTAGTGACAGTGAGAAAAAGCATATACTCCGGAATCTGGCTGATGAAGGGATGAGGAGTATTGATGATCCTGTTATTCTTGTTGATAAGAAATATGTTGGTCTCTTGGATGGGGCGAAACCTGCTGATTTAGGTGATTTCGGCGTCGTTGTAATTAGTAAAGATAAAACATTGAGGATAGATAATACTTTGGAGAGTAGGTTGAAGCAGTTTAAGGCAACCATCAAGCCAGAGGTGGTGTCTATCCTGTTTGGAGAGAATGACTCAACTGTATCTGGTAGGTAATGAGCTCGTTGTAACAGGGTTTGGTTTGGCAGGCGTCAAGAATGTATATACTGCAACCCCTGAAAACATCATAGATGTGTTGAATGATATAAAAAATAAAGCAGATATTATCGTCGTTACAAATGAGCTTTATATATGTGCTGAGGAATGTATAGACAAGATACGGTCTTCAGGGAAGCTCGTGGTCGGCATTCCTGATAGGAGTGGCGGTGGCGGAGATATAATAAGTAAGTTGATAAAAGATACTGTAGGTTTTGAAATAACGTCAAATAAATCAGATAAACAAGAAGGAGGCTGAAGATGGGTAAGATTTCAAGAATTGCCGGCTCGTTGGTAGAGGCCGAAGGAATGCGTGGAAGTATGATGTATGAACTAGTCAAGATTGGTGAAGATAGGTTGATTGGTGAGGTCATTAAATTGGTTGGGGATACTGCATCTATTCAGGTTTATGAGGATACTACGGGGTTAACTCCGGGGGAGCCTGTGGATCTTACAGGTAGGTCGCTCTCGGTTGAGCTTGGTCCGGGTGTTCTTAAGTCTATTTATGATGGTGTTCAGCGTCCGTTGGATTTGATAAAGGATAAGGTAGGGGATTTTATTACGAGGGGTGTTGTCGTATCTTCAATAGACAAAGTCCGGAAGTGGGATTTTGTTCCGAAGGTCAAGGTTGGTGACATGCTTTCGGCAGGTGATATAATCGGCGAAGTCAAAGAGACCGAGGTTATCACTAACAGGATCATGGTGCCGCATAGGGTTTCTGGTATTGTGGAGCACATAGAGGATGGTAGATTTAATGTAACTGAAACTGTATGCGTTCTGAAAGACGACAAAGGAAAAGAACATGATATTATGGGTATGCAGGTGTGGCCTGTAAGGCGTCCGAGGCCATTTAAGAGGAAGCTTGAGTGTAATATTCCTCTCATAAGTGGGCAGAGGATATTTGATACCTTTTTCCCTCTTGCTAAAGGCGGTACTGCTGCCATACCTGGTGGTTTTGGTACGGGTAAGACGGTTTCTCAGCATCAGTTAGCGAAGTGGGTTGATGCAGAGGTTATCATCTATGTTGGCTGCGGTGAACGCGGAAACGAGATGACTGAGGTTCTTGATGAGTTCCCTCATCTTGAGGATCCTAAGACTAAGCTTCCGTTAATGGAGCGGACGTGTCTTATTGCGAACACATCTAATATGCCTGTTGCTGCAAGGGAAGCGTCGGTTTATACTGGGATTACCTTGGCTGAATACTACCGGGATATGGGTTATAATACTGCTTTGATGGCTGATTCAACCTCCCGGTGGGCTGAGGCTATGCGGGAGATTTCAGGTCGGCTTGAGGAGATGCCGGGTGAAGAAGGTTATCCTGCTTATCTTGCTTCTAGGCTTGCGGAATTCTATGAGCGGTCTGGCAGGGTTGTTACCTTGGGAAGTGAGGATCGGTTTGGTTCCATTTCTGTTATTGGGGCGGTTTCTCCTCCGGGCGGTGACTTCTCTGAGCCTGTAACTCAGAATACCTTGCGGGTAACGCATGTATTCTGGGCCTTGGATGCGAAGCTTGCTGACCGAAGGCATTTTCCGTCCATTAATTGGCTTACGTCTTATTCGTTGTATCTGGATGAATTAACCGGGTGGTTTAAGAAGGAGGTTGCAGAGGATTGGTTTGAGATGCGTGTTGAGGCCATGACTATCCTGCAGAAGGAATCCGAGCTCATGGAGATTGTGCAGCTTGTTGGTCCTGATGCGTTGCCTGAGAGGGAGAGGATTATTTTGGATGTTGCAAGGATGATAAGGGAGGATTTCCTTCAGCAGAATGCATTCCATGATGTTGATACGTATTGTTCTCTAGAAAAACAGTATAAGATGCTTTCTGCGATCCGCAGTTTTTATGCGGGGGCTGTAACTGCGTTAGATGCTGGAATGGATCCTGCAAAAATCAGCAGGCTGGGTGTAGTGGATCGTATAGCTAAGATGAAGTATGTACCTGAGGACAAGTTTGATGAGGAATTCAAGGGAATTATTAAGGATATTGACCAATTTAAGGAGAGGACGGGTGATTAAAGATGGTAGTTAAAGAATATACGAGTGTGGTTGAGGTTTCCGGGCCACTGATGATTGTGGATAATGTGCGTAATATCAGTTATGGTGAAGTGGTGGAGATAGAGACCGCTGGAGGAGAGAGGAAAACTGGCCAGGTATTGGATGCTATGACTGATAAGGCCGTGGTTCAGGTATTTGAGGGAACAACCGGCTTGGATACTAAGAATACTAAAGCCCGGTTTCTTGGTGAGACTATGAAGATATCTGTTTCAGTGGATATGCTTGGCAGGATATTTGACGGCGCCGGAAGACCTATTGACGGGAAATCTGAGATTATCCCGGAGGATAGGCGGAACATTGAGGGTTATCCGATGAATCCTGCTTCAAGGGATTTTCCCAAGGAGTTTATTCAGACTGGTGTAAGTGCGATTGATGGAATGAATACCCTTGTCAGGGGTCAGAAGCTGCCGATTTTCAGTGCTGCAGGTCTTCCTCATAATGATCTTGCTGCGCAGATTGCCCGGCAGGTGAAGGTTCCTGGAAAAGAAGGTGACTTTGCTATAGTGTTTGCGGCTATGGGCATAACCTCTGGTGAATACCATTTTTTCAGAAGCGAGTTTGAGAAGACTGGTGCATTAGAGCGGATTGTGTCTTTTATTAATCTGGCGGATGATCCGACAATTGAGAGGATAATCACTCCTCGGCTTGCTTTAACTACTGCGGAGTTTCTTGCATATGAGAAGGGTATGGATATTCTTGTTATTTTAACAGATCTTACGAACTATTGTGAGGCCTTAAGGGAGGTGTCTGCTGCCAGGGAGGAGGTTCCTGGCAGGCGGGGTTATCCTGGTTACTTGTATACTGATCTGTCTATGAGTTATGAGCGTGCAGGCCGGATTAAAGGAAAACCGGGGAGTATTACTCAGATTCCGATACTTACAATGCCTGGTGATGATATAACTCATCCGATTCCTGATCTTACAGGCTATATTACTGAGGGTCAGATTGTTTTGAGTAGGCAATTGCATATGAAGGAGATTTTCCCCCCCATAGATGTTTTGCCGTGTCTTTCCCGGCTTATGAATCAGGGTATTGGTAAAGGCCGGACTCGTGAGGATCATCGGGATGTCAGTAATCAGATGTATGCAGTATATTCTGAAGGCAGGGATTTAAGGGATCTTGTTGCCGTGGTTGGTGAGGAGGCTCTCACTGAGCGGGATTTGAAGTTCCTTGAGTTTGCTGAACGTTTTGAATCGGAGTTTATAAATCAGGGATCTGCAGATGACCGAACTATTGAGGATACTCTTACGTTGGGCTGGGATCTTTTGTCTGTTTTGCCTGAACGGGATTTGAAGCGGATTGATCCGAAATTCATCAAGGCATACTATAATAAATAGAAGATGGCGGATATAGTTGATGGGATTCATCCCACCCGGATGGAGCTTCTTGAGATAAATAAGAGGATTGTTCTTGCAGGTAAAGGGCATAAGCTATTAAAGGAGAAGCGGGATTCTTTGATGACTGAGTTTCTAAAGATGGTTGATCAGGCCCGGGGTCCGCGTGAGGCGCTCACAGAAACAATGCAGCGTGCTTATGATAATGTTGTAGCGGCGTCGGGTCGTATGTCTCTGGATAATGTTCAATCCATTTCTTCTTCTGCTCCTGAAATTGGAAGTATAGATATATCCTTTAGCAATATCTTGGGTGTTAAGGTTCCTCAGATCGAGTTTTCTAAAGCGGAAGGTTCAAAGGAAAGATATGATCTTGCTTTCACGTCTTCAAAGCTTGATGAGTCTGTTGATGATTTTGAGTTGGCTTTTGAGCAGATTCTCGATCTCGTTGAAAAAGAGGGGACTCTTTCCATACTCGGCGAAGAGATAAAGAAGACGAGGCGGCGGGTGAGTGCCCTCGAGTATGTAATGATTCCTCGCTTGCATAATACTCACAAATATATAAAGATGCGTCTGGAGGAGATGGAGCGGGAGAGTTTTGTTCGTTTGAAGATGGTGAAGTCTAAAAAAGAGCGTGAGAAGAAAAAAAAGAGTGCTTGATTAGTAGGTAAATAATAAGATGGTTCTTGCAAGTCATTATGTAATTAAAAACATATGTCTTATTTTAGAGCAGGAAGATATGGATAATGTTAACGCTGCTTTAGATAAATTCTCTAAGAGGTATGTTGATGACCTGGAACTTCACTTACTCTATAATGAATTCCTGAAATATCTAGAGACCCGAAATAAAGAGGATCTGGTGAAGATAAAAGCAGCCTTGGTGAAGCTAATGGTGGCTCGTAAGACTGAAACATCTGGTGGCTCAAAGCTGTGGTTTAAGAATGTGCGTCCTGGGACTGTGCGAAGGGTGGATGTTTAATCTGACATGAGAAAATGATTTATTTATTAATTAACCTATATCTTAACTATTTCTTAGAATATTTAGGTGATTTAATTGAATGCTAATGAGATTATGACTCGGGGAATTATGTCTATTGGAAGGGATGCTTCTGTTATGGATGTTATGATTAAGATGGTTGAAAGGCGTGTGACAAGTTTTATAGTTGAAAAAGAGGATGAACAGGGGGTATATGGGATCGTAACCCGGAAGGATATAATAAATAAAGTGATTGCTTACGGTAAGGATCCGCGTGAGGTAAAAGTCCATGAGGTGGGCTCTGAGCCATTGATGGCGATATCTCCTGATATGAGTGTGGAAACGATAGCTCGGTTTATGGCGAAAACCAATATACGAAGGTTTCCTGTTATGGTGGACGGTGAGCTTGTTGGTATGGTATCTAATTCGGATATTCTGAAAGCCATAGCATTAGAACATATGTAGTCATTAAAATGAATGTCGGAGAGATTATGTGAACCGATGGGGGGGAGGGTAGCCATTGGTTCTTTCAGATTTCAATATCCTGTGCTTTGTGTATTCTGTTTAGTTTATCGATTAGCTGATTTACAAATTCTGTGTCGTTGGGGAAACCAATGCCTTTTTGGTATCTTCTCTCTCCGTTTGGTGTATAGTATCCTTTAGATAGGTTTAAAAATATATTGCCGTCTGGGAGCGGTTTCTTTTTGGATAGTTCCAGAAACTTGTTTCTCCCATAATCTAGGTATTCTGTTGTGATGGTTTCATATTCCATTATCTTGTGCACCCCCTATTTTGTCTGTTGTCTTCTCCTTTCCTAAACGGTTTATGGTGGTCTGATGTGGTATATACATATGAGGGTAGAGTATAAATACTTTGATAGTTGATAAAAGTATTTATATCTGCATTCATAATATCTTTATTCATCTGGTTTGTTTTATAAAAATGGAAGATAAGGGGCAGGTTTCGTTGGAGTATATGACCATGCTTGGTCTGTCTTTAATTATTTTTGCGGCGGTTCTTTACATTTCGACTTTTCTTGTTTCGACATCTGGAGTGCAGATTGATGTGGATACTGCTTATCGGGCGGTTCAGGATATAAAACAGTCGGCTGATTTTATTTATGTTCACGGGCATCCTTCAAAGATCCCTGCAGGTGTCCGTATACCTACTAATGTTGAGACTCTTTCAATACAGGATAAGGTTGTATGTATTCGTTTGGCTGTAGGCAGCTCCGCAACTGACATATATGCGGTTACAAAGGCTAATATGACTGCTTCGGCGGATGAAGATATCTGTTCTGGCGGAATCTGTGGTGAAGGTTATTATATGCTGGTCTTTAATTCAGTGGATCCTAATGATTTTGTTCTCTCAGGGTATGATGTTAACATAACTCTGGATACTTGATGGTTGATGGCTTATTTGGTGTAGTTGGATTCTATCATATTATCCAGTCTGCCTCCTGGTTTGACCATTGGTAAGATGTGTTCGTCTGGATCTACTATGATATCTATGATGCATGCTTTATCTGATTTTGTTGCTTCAATAAGGGCTGATCTTATTTCTGTGGGTTTTTCTACTTTTATTCCTTTTGCGTTGAATGCTTCGGCGTATTTTGTGAAGTCAGGTACTTCGCCTAGGTATGTGTGGGATCTTCTTTTTCCATAGAAGAGGTCCTGCCATTGTTTTACCATTCCAAGGTATCTGTTGTTCATTAATAGTGCTATGACTGGTATGTCTTCGACTATGCATGTGGCAAGCTCCTGTCCTGTCATCATAAAGCTTCCTTCGCTGCCTAAGTCTATTACTGTATGGTCTGGTTTTGCAACCTTTGCTCCGATTGCGGCAGGGAAGCCAAAGCCCATTGTCCCTAATCCGCCTGAGGATATGAATGTTCTTGGGTTTTTCATGTTTAGGTAGTGTGCGGCCCACATCTGGCACTGCCCAACCTCTGTTGTTATTATTGTTTTGTCGTTGATGATTTTGTTAAGTTCCTTTATCACGCTTTGTTGTTTTATCGGGATGTTGTCGTAGTCGTATAATGGCGCATATTCTTTTTTGAATGCTTTGAATTTGTTGTGCCATTGGGTTTTCTTTTTTGTTTTCACTACGTCTATGGTTTTTAAGAGGTTTTGGAGGACTAGTTTTGCATCTCCGACAACCGGTATGTCTACGCTTATATTTTTCCCTATTTCTGAGGGATCGATGTCTACATGGATTATTTTTGCGTTGGATGCAAAACATTCTATGTTGGATGTAACCCTGTCAGAGAATCTCATTCCGATAACGAATAAAATATCTGATTCTGTAACCATGAGGTTGGCGGTTTTTCTTCCATGCATTCCCACCATTCCCAATGCGAGGGGGTGGTCTTCCGGGAAGCTGCTTTTGCCCATGAGTGTTGTTGCAACCGGAATATTTAGTGATTCTGCAAGCTTGTATAATTCTTTGCTTGCATTCGATATTATGGTGCCTCCTCCTGCGATGATTACTGGACGTTCTGCGTTCATAAGTGTCTTTGCAATTTCATTTATCTGGTGTGGGTGTCCTCCGCTTTCCACTACCTTGTATCCGGGTAGTTTCACGTCGTCAGGGTATTTGAATCTATTCTTTAGTTTACTTTGTTGGATGTCTTTGGGTAGGTCTATGAGAACTGGTCCGGGTCTTCTTGTTGACGCTATCTTGAAGGCTGCCTTGATTGTTGAGGGTATCTTGTCTGGGTCAGTTATCTGGAAGCTGTGTTTTGTTATCGGCATTGTGATGCCTATGATGTCTGCTTCCTGGAAGGCGTCGTTGCCTATCAGGTGGACTGGAACCTGCCCGGTTAATGCAATAATGGGAACTGAGTCTATGTGTGCGTCGGCAATACCTGTCACTAGGTTTGTTGCGCCTGGTCCTGAAGTTGCCATACACACGCCGACTTTTCCACTTGCTCTCGCGTAGCCTTCAGCTGCGTGTGCTGCGCATTGTTCATGCCTCATCAATATGTGTCTTATGTTTTTGTTGTTGTATAGTACGTCGTAGACCTCCATAATCGCCCCGCCTTGAATCCCGAAGATATGCTTTACGTTTTCTTCTTCAAGGGATCGGATGATTGCTTCAGAACCTTTCATCTTAAATCAATTATATTATTTGTATGCAAAGAAAAATAAAGAATCTATTTTTTTCTATATTCTTTTGAGTACATGTATTCTTCTTGTTAAGCTTTTGTGGACATATATCGTGTATTCTTCTATTTGCTTGAATTCTTCTTTGTTGAGGTCTAATTTTATCGAGTCCGACATAGTTAGTATAAGATGTTTCCCTGTGTTAAGCTTTTTTGCGGCTGAAGTAATGAACTCTGAGTAGAATCTTTCCTTGTTTTTGTCTGTTATGTATGATGATCTGCCGTATGGTGGGTCGGTTATTATTGCGTCGAGTTCATCATCTATTCTGTCTATGTTCATTGCGTCGCATTTTATTATCTTGCAATCTAGGTTATAGTTTCTCATGTTTTTTATGCAGCCTTCAACCATTTCCTCTGAGATGTCGCAGCCAAGTGTTATCATACCTATTAAAGCTGCTTCGATCAGTATTCCTCCTGTGCCGCAGAATGGGTCGAGTATTGTGTCTCCTTTTTTAATCCTTGCCAGGTTCACAAGCACTCTTGCAATCTTAGGGTCAATGGAGGTTGGATGAAAGCAGGGTCTTTTATGTGGTCTTCTTTCATTGAAGTCTCTTTTGAGGGGTGTTTCAATTGCTATGTCATATCCTATTTTTCCATCCTTAAAGCATAGGATGCTTGATTTCGGGTTAAGTAAGTCGACTCCGTATCCGAGTTTCCAGATCTCTTTTCCCAGGTTTTCTCTAATGCTCTGTGATCCGTTTCCGATTGCAAAGCTTCCGTTTATTAGTTTTTTTTGGATTTTTTGTGCAATTTCTTCAAAGTTTTTGGAGGTGCCTATGAATTCGCCGACTTTTTTTGTCATAGCCAGTCGGTTTATGAATTCTGGGTTTTCTGTTTCTACTTCCATGATTATGATTCTTTCTTGTATGTTCTCAGAAGATATAGTATAAGCTATGTCTTCTCCTTCGAGTGTTGCGAATATTTCTGCTTTTGGAAGTAGGGGGTGTTCCCCTGATAGGTTGAAGAGTAGATTCATTTTTAGCATTTATTGTTTTATTTCGAAGATATAATCTAATGGGTGTTAAATCTATATGTATCCAATAAATTAAAATGAGTGGAGTGGAACCTAATGTATTGATTGGCCTGGAAATTCATGTTCCTTTGAAAACAAAGCAGAAGCTTTTTTGTGATTGCTTTACAAACTATTATGAAACAGATCAGCCGAATATAAATATTTGTCCAATTTGTACTGGGATGCCTGGTGCAAAGACTTTTCCGGTGAATGGTCTTGCAATTGAGTCTGCTTTAATGATAACGCGTTTGTTGGATTGTAGTATAGGCTCTAAAAATATTTTTGTTAAAAGGAAACACTATAATTACCCTGATCTGCCTTCGGGTTACCAGAGGACATCGGAGCCTTTCGGGGTTGATGGCAGTTTTTCTGGTGTGGGTATCTGGGAGATTCATCTTGAAGAAGATCCTGGCAGATATGATTTATTATCTGGTAGGGTTGACTATAATCGTTCAGGTGTTCCTTTGGTTGAAATCGTTACCGCTCCTGATTTAAAGTCTCCTGAGGCTGTGCGCAGTTTCTTAAAAGATTTGTTGAATCTTTTACGGTATACTGAACGTATTGTTGATGTTGGCGGGGTTATCCGGATGGATGTGAATATTTCTATTGAGGGTGGTGCAAAGGTTGAGATCAAGAATATCAACTCTATTCGGGGTGCGTATAAGGCCATAAAATATGAGGTCATACGTCAAAAGCATATGTGTAAGCGGGGGGCGGTTGTGATCCAGGAGACTCGTGGTTTCAACGAAAAATCTATGGTGACGACACCTATGCGGGTTAAAGAGTCTGCAGAAGACTACTGTTATATCCCTGATCCTGATATTCCCCCTCTGTTCTTTGAGGGTGCATTCATCACTGCAGTGCCTTTACCTGAGACTCCGCAGATACGTAAAAAAAGGCTTAAGGTGAAGTATGCATTGCCTGATAAGTATTCAGATATTCTTGTGAAGGATAAGAATATAGCTGATCTGTTTGAGGCTGTTGCAGATAAGATTGATCCTCTGATGGCTGCTAACTGGATTTGCCGGGAGGTTCTCGGGCAGTTGAATTATCGTGGGGTGGAGCTTTCTGAGTCAAAGCTTGATTCCTGGATTCTGGTAGAGGTATTGGATCTTGTTAATGCTGGTAAGATAACTCAAGGTACGGGTAAGAAACTAATTGAGAGGGTTATTGACTCAGGGGAGAGTCCCCTGAAGGTGGTTACTGATGAGGGTTTAGGTATGGTCCATGCAGTTGATAAGTTATCTTCTGTTATTGAGGATGTTATCAAAAAGAATCCTGGAGCAGCCCAGGACTATCAGAATGGGGGGGATGAGGCACTGAATTTTCTGATAGGTCATGTGATGCAAAGGATGCAGGGGAGGGCGGACATTAAAACAGTCATTGGTCTTCTTAAGGGTCGACTGTAAAAAGATCTTAAGGTTATTTAATACTATTCCATTATTTTTAAAGATGGATATACGGAAGGTATCCTGGTACCTTGGAGTGTTTCTTGTTGTCAGCGGGGTATTGTCTTTTTTACCTGTACCTGTGGCACTGTATTATCATGAGCCTATCTTGATGCTTGTTATTAGGATTATTGTCTTTTGGTCTGTTGGCATGGTTTTTATGCATCATCCAAGGGAGCATCTGGATTTTAGGGGTGCTATGTTTCTTATTGCGTTGAGTATGCTCATACTCCCTCTTATTGGTGTTATACCGTTTTTCCAGATGTTTGAGGGGGGCTTTTTTGAGGTTATGGTGAATGGCTACTTTGAGGGTGTTTCAGGTTATACTACCTCTGGTTTGACTGTTTTTTCTCAAGAGCAGTTGAGTCCTGATTCTCCGTCATATCGGCATAGTTTTGTATTCTCAAGAACACTGATGGAGTGGACTGGTGGGCTTGGTATCATTGTTATCTTTCTCTCTCTTCTTGCGCGGGGTGGTATGTCAACTGTGTTTCTTTACCGGGTGGAGGGTGGTGAAAGGATTGTGCCCAGTATTGATCATACGACAAAGATTATTTTGAGGATATATCTTTTCTATACTTTTACCGGTGCAATCCTTTTATGGTTGTTTGATATGTCTCCTCTTTATGCTCTGTCTACGATGATGAGTGTCCTTTCTACGGGTGGTTTTATTTCGCTTGTCGGGGGCATTAACATAACCCCTTTAGCCGAGATTGTGATCCTTGTTTTCCTTATCTTGGCGGCGATCCCTTTCACACTTGATTATGTGTTGCTTTCAGGGAATCTTAAGAAGTTTTTTGGTCATCTTGAGATTAGATTCGGTTGCTGGATTATGTTTTTTTCCCTTATCTTCTTTATGGCAGCTTCCTTAACTAATGGAGGGAATTTTTTGGATTCATTGCATAGGAATATAATCCTCATTATAGCCTCGATTACTACTGGAGGCTACCACTTGGGTATTCTGGATGGTCTTCATGGTTCTGAGATTTTTCTCGTAATCATCTTGATGTTGGTTGGCGGAGGAGCCGGGTCAACTGCCGGGGGGTTGAAGCTAATTCGTGTGGGTGTGTTATCCGGGGCGATTCGATGGTTTATAAAGAAGTTGTCTCTCCCTGAGTCGGCGGTTTTTCCCTTCAAGGTTGGAAAGAATGTGTTCTCGGGTGAGGAGTTGCGAAACATTGCGTTATTCTTTTTTATATATGTTGTGTTGATTCTCTTCGGTACGTTTTCTATTATAGCCTGGGGTGTGGGCGCCGATGGTGGTGTAGAGTTGCAGGATGCGCTTCTTCTTTCGGTTTCGGCTCAAGGTAATGTGGGTTTTTCTACGATAGATATCATGTCTCAATCTCTAATAGTTAAGCTAGTTTTAATATTTCAGATGATTGCCGGTAGGTTGGAGATATTCCCTATCCTTGCGTTAATCGGTTGTTTTGTTAAGTATTTCGGGCATGAGGTTGTTGAAATAGAAAAAGAGATCATTGAAAAAGAGAAAGAGATTATGAGAAGAAAAGATAAGGATAAAGCGCTTGAGGATGAACTGAAAGTATTAAAGAAGATTATGCGTATTGGTGAAGATGAATGAAGTCTAAGGCAGTAAGCTATGGTGCGGCGACGATAGTTAATGCGATAGCAACCGGGAAGGGTGCGGCGTTTGGCATAGATTTGGAGACGAAGGCGTCAGTTGAGTTGAATGATTCGGGTGTGGTGCATGCACAGATTAAGGATTTTGCAGGTGAAGATACTCGCCTTATTGAATTGTGTTCTAGTGAGGTATTTAACTATTTTGGCGTTGACTACGGCATAAATATTGAGACCCAAAGCAATATTCCTGTTGCAAGGGGTCTTAAGAGTAGTAGTGCGGCAGCGAATGCGGTTGTTCTTGAAACTGTTGATGCTGTTCTTAAAGAGCATCCTGAATTCTGTAAGCCCGGTGATTTGGAGTTGATTGGGTTGGGTGTTAATGCAGCAGTTAAGGCAGGTGTTACGATAACGGGTGCATTTGATGATGCGTCAGCCTCTTACCTTGGGGGTTTTGTGGTAACAGATAATACTAAGAGGATAATTCTTAAATCAGGTAGGATGGAGTCTTGTAAGGTTCTTTTATTTGTTCCTGAACAAAAGACCTATACTGCAGGAGTCGACGTGGATCGGGTGAAGCTTCTTGCAAATGAAGTAAGTGTTGCGTGGGGTGAGGCGTTGAAGGGAAATATTTATTCTGCAATGAATCTTAATGGTGTGCTGTATTCATCAACCCTGAATCAGGATCCAAGCATTGCGTTAGCTGCTCTTGAGGCTGGTGCCCTTGCGGCTGGTTTGTGTGGTACGGGTCCTGCGGTCGCTGCATTGGTAGAGGATGATATTGAGGCACTTAAGGTTTCGTGGGAGGGGTTTGACGGGCGTATTATTGAAGCTAACACAAACAATAAGTGTGCAAAGGTGTTATAAAATGACTGTGGAAACCAAGAGGATTTTTGTAGATCTTGCAGCAGATGGGGATATGGCCGACATATCCGGGATAGTTCAAGAGTTTGTCTCTGCAACAGGTCTATCTGAAGGGATTGTAACTGTTTTTTCTGTTGGCTCGACTGGTGCAATCTCAACTATTGAATATGAGCCAGGTCTCAAAAAGGATATTATACCTGCATTGGAGCGACTTGCTCCCTCTGGCATAGATTATGAACACCATAAGACCTGGCATGATGACAACGGCAGAGGTCATATTCGCTCTACCTTGATTGGTACGTCTCTTGTTGTTCCGTTTGTCGGCGGGAAACTCGTTATCGGGACTTGGCAGCAGATTATTGTCATAAACCTTGACACCTCTCATAGGCAAAGAGAGATTGTTTTACAGGTTTTAGGAGAATGAAATGGGAAAAATGGATCTTACGCGTGATCAGTTGAAGTACTGTAAGGAAACAATTGAGTCTGCTATATTGTCTTTTGTAGATGTAAGCCACGCTAAGGGAGTGGTTGTTGCATTGAGTGGCGGCATTGATTCTGCTGTGGTTTTGAAGCTTGCATCTGCTGTTGTGGACTCGCATGTTTTGATTATGCCTGAGGTGGATGTGACTGAGCAAGTGGATATCCGGGATGCAATTGATTTATCTTGTTCTCTGGGTGTTAACTATTCTATAATTGAGATTGATGAAGTCGCAAACTCTGTAAAGAAGGGGTTTCCATGGGTTGAATTCGATGAGGGGGATAAAAAACTTTCGCTTGCGAACATTAAGCCTCGTGTGAGGATGGTGTTTAATTATCTTTTGGCGAATCTTGAAGGTAGGCTTGTTTTAGGTACGAGCAATAAGACTGAGCTTCTCTTGGGTTATTTGACTAAGTTTGGGGATGGGGGCTGTGACTTTGAGCCAATCGGTGACTTATATAAGACTCAGGTGAGGCAGCTTGCTAAGTATCTTGGTGTGCCTGAAAGTATTATTGAGAAGAAGCCTTCTGCAGGGTTATGGAAGGGTCAGACTGATGAAGGTGAGCTTGGAGTTGTCTATGATCTCATAGATAAGATACTGTATCTTCTTTCTGAGTGCAATTATTCTGTAGAGAAAACAGCAATTGAATTAGATCTTAGCATAGATCTTGTAAGGAGCATATGTTCCCGTGTAGATGGCAGCAAGCATAAGAGGATGATGCCTGAAGTAGTTGAATTGAATCTATAAGAATTCCAGGTATTTTATGCTGATGTTGACTTGGTTTGTCTTAAATAGTCCTTCATTGTGGATGACATAGATTCTTCTCCCTGCGTCTGGAATTAAACATTCTTTGCTTAAGTATGTTACGCTTTCTGCGTGGCTACAGGATCGTATGTAATCAAATTCGTATGAGTGGCTTCCTGTTCTTGGTATTTCATCTATTCTCCACCAGTCGGTTTTTTCTTCGCAATCTTTTATTGAGGCGTATCTGTTTTCTATGAAATATATGAAGTTGTCGAGTTGGTTTATCTCCTGTAGTGTGTAAAATAAGAGGGGGTTGGTTGACTTGATTGTTATGTTGACTCTTACCCTGTCGAATCGGGTTAACTCGGGCATTGTGAATGTTGCGTACCCGTATCTTGTTGACATCTTCACGTCTTTAGCTGCGAAGTCGTAGTCTAATCCTCCGTCGATTCTTTTCTTGGTTTTTACCATCTTCCAGGTTATCCGGCTGTTTTCTCCCATCTCAAAGAAGTAGTTGCGTTGGAGGAGTGCTCTGGGTTCTTCTATTTTGACGTCTGTTTTATTGAAGAATTCCCAGTCTCCGGTTTCTGGGTTGATAAAGTAGTTTTGGTTTTCAACAAATTTTGTTTCCTCGTAGTATTCTCCAGGGTACCTGTATGCACCTTTTGTGGCGCTTGGTCCTTCTAGGTGGATGCATGTTTTGTCGAATGCACCGTTCATATCAAATTCGAAGCTTGGGAAGATATGGTCTTTTACATATTCTTTAAAGTCGGAGTCATTTTCTATGTATCTTTGTAGTCTTGTTATGTTGGGGTTGCAAGATAAGGTGTATGTGTGCTCAGGTACGAGGACTACGTGTGCTTCTATGCCAAGTGATTTAAGGTAGTTGTAGTAGTATGCTGCGAAATGGGTGCACATGCCATATCTTTTGGTTAATAATTCCCCTACAGTGTCTGGCCGCCATTCGGTGTCTTCCTGGGTTTCGTTTTTTCTGTAATAGAAGTTGTCGATTGCATATTCATGTATCCTAAATAGTCTGCATTCATCATCTTCGCAGCCTTCGGTAATGTATTCTGCATGTATTTTTACCTCAGGATTCTCATATGCATGATAGTCGTAGGTTGTTAGTGCGAGTGAAACCAATGTAGGATGGTACGTGGTATCATATATGGTAGTTGTTGTCGTTGGGAGTGGCCGGAGGCTTGTTGTACTGGTGTCTGTTGACTGGATTATGGTTGTTGTGGTTGCAGATATTTCCGTGGTTGTGGTTACGTGTGTGGTTGTTGTTTTTTCTCCAAATATTGGAGGTATCTGGGGTATTTCAATGCAGCATGAGCTGAGAAATAGTGTTGCTATAAATGCTGCTGCTATCATGTATCGACTCCATTCTATCTGTTTGTAGTCCACTATATCATTCATTGTTTTTTTAAATATATAAGATATATATGTAATATCTTTTATTTCTTGGTTTCGTATATCTTTTTATGTATCGGTTCTTGGTTTTATTTTGTGTTGTCTTGGTTTTTTGTGGTTGTGTGGATCAGGATGAGGGTGTTTCATCTACGACGACTTCGTCTTCGACTCTTTTGTGCAGTGACTCTGATTTTGGCAGGGATTATCTTGTTAAGGGTTTTGTCTCCGGGTTTTCTAGTGAGGGTGTGTCTGTTTCTGAAGAGGATTATTGTCTGAACTCTGATCAGTTAATTGAGGTATTTTGCGGTGAAGGTAATTTTGTTGTTTCTGAGGCTGTGAGCTGTAGGAATATGGGTATGAGGTGTGAGGATGGTTTTTGTTCGGATGCGACAACCACTACATCTACAACAACCACTACATCTACAACAACCACTACCTCTACAACTCTTCTTGGTGAGTGTGTAACTGGGATGTGTGGTGATGTGAATATTTCGTATAGATGTAGTGTGGATTTTCGTGAGGGTTTTTCTTTTGTTGAGCGGGTTACAGTCATACCTTATTGTGCTGATTCTGGGACGGTGGATGCTATGTGTAAGACAAGGGAGAGGTTGGCGATTGAGGATCGTTGTGAACGTTATGAGGTTTGTGTTGAGGGTTTGTTGGAGTGTCAGCCTAAGCCTGATTCTACAATAGAGACTTAAAAGATGGCTGCTGCTGTTGAGGATACATATGCTGAGGGGTTTTCTGGGTGTTATTCTGAGTTTTTGGTTACTGCTAAGAATAGGCGGTGGCTGATGGCTGCTGTTAATGATGCAGTTGGTTATGCGACGAGTGGTATTGGTTGTGGTTGTGAAGCTGGAATTGATCGTATACTTGATCCGGGTAACTCTCCTGATGGCCGGATTGGTGCAGCGGTCCAGTTTTGGGTTGCGTCTTTTTCTAGTGGCGCAGTAAAGCAGCTTGAAGATGAGTTGATTCATAGGATTGGTCAGTGTGTTCTCACTGCTCCTACGACTGCTGTCTGGAATATGGTTGATTCTGAGCATAGTTTTGAGGTCGGCCGGAAGCTTGGTTTTTTTGCTGACGGATTTCAAAGAGAAGAAGAATTGTTTGGGAGGACTATGGTGGTTGTTCCCCGGATGATGGGTGAGTTTTTGGTTGAGAAGTGTTTGGGTTATTCTATGGGTGTTATGGGTGGTAACCTATGGTTTTTCGCTGATTCTGAGGATTCTGCCTTGGAGGCTGCGGAGTGTGCTGTTGATGTGATTTCTAAGACTCAGGGTGTTATTGCATCTTTTCCCGGGGGGGTTTGTGCTGCCGGCTCAAAGATTGGGTCCAGCTATTCTTTTTTGAATGCTTCCACCCATGAGAAGCTGTGTCCTTCATTGGTTTCCTGTGTTGGTGATTCCTTGGTTCCTGAAGGGGTTGAATCTATATCGGAGGTTGTCTTTAATGCTGTTAGCTTGGATGTTATGCAGGATGTTGCCTTTAGGATTGTTGACGCTGCAAAGGACACGAAGGGTCTTTTAAAGATTTCTGCTGGGAATTATGGCGGGAAGCTTGGAAGCTACAAGATCCATTTAAAGAAATAAGGGTGTGTAATGTGGCGTCTGTTTTTGTGACTGGTGGTGCAGGTTATGTTGGATCGCATGTTGTCTGGGATTTAGTCGGTAAAGGTTTTGATGTTGTTGTATTTGATAATCTCTAGGCAGGTAACCGTAAGCTGCTTCACCCTGGGGTGTGTTTTGTTGAAGGTGATTTGTCTGATACTCAGCTTTTAGATAAAATTTTTTCTGGTAATGTTTTTGATGCGGTACTACATTTTGCTGCATCGTCTATTGTAGGTGAGTCGGTTAGGGATCCCCGGAAATATTTTTGGAATAATGTCGTCAACGGCCTTCATCTATTGGATGTTATGGTTGATCATGGTGTAGGTAACCTTATTTTTTCTTCGTCTGCTGCAGTCTACGGGGAACCTATTTATACCCCCATTGATGAGTCTCATCCCTTGAAGCCTGCGAATCCTTATGGTTTATCTAAGCTTATTTTTGAGCAGATTTTGGAGGAATATAGTAGGGTATTTGATCTAAACTATGTATCTTTGCGTTATTTTAATGCGGCGGGGGCTTCACCTGATGCGGGTATCGGTGAAATGCATGATCCTGAGACCCATCTCATACCGGTTATCTTGCAGGCTGCGTTGGGTTTGCGTGAGTCGGTTAAAATTTTTGGAGTGGATTATGATACCCCTGATGGTTCTTGTGTCAGGGATTATATTCATGTGGTTGATTTGGCTTCGGCTCATCTGCTTTCTTTGGAGCATTTGTTAGGGGGTGGGAGTAGTAGGGTATTTAATCTTGGTTCGGGTAGGGGTTTTAGTGTCCGGGAGGTTGTTGAAGAGTGTAGGCGGGTTACGGGAATTGATTTTTTGGTTGAGGATTCCAGTCGACGCGTAGGTGATCCGGCGGTGTTGTTGTCTTCATCTGAGAAGATAAAGAAGGAACTGGGTTGGGTGCCCGTGTATGATGATCTCAATTATATTGTTGAGTCGGCTTGGAATTTCCATAAATCAGTTCAGGTGTAATCTTTTTTTTTGTTTGGCTTATAGCTAAATCTGCACGCGGTGACTGTAATTGTTTTTATATGTCCCCTCTTCTTTTTTGGCATTATTTATCCTGTGTAATATAGCTTAGTTTTCATGTTGCTGCAGAATTCTTTACGATTCCTGTAGCTGACGAACTGTATGCTGGTCCGTATTGGGTGTATTGTGTAATTGAAAGCAGCTAATATTATGCCGAAATCTTTTTACGCATGTGTCTATTTTCTCTGATATCTGGTCAAGGTTTATAATCTGTTGACATTTTGACCACATGTTCACATGTATCCTATTTAGAATTAGTCTAAAATAAATAAATAACTGTGCTATCCTACCTGATTACTTACAATTTTGATTTGGAGTGTAAATACATATGAATGGGATTCATTGGTCTTCGATTAAGGGTACGGCTTGTGTGGTGCATGAGTGCTTAAATGCGGTTTCCACCTCCGTTGACCAATATATGTGTTATGCTATTTCGATGCGCTTAAAACTGTTGATTTTCCAGTTAAAATTATACCTGAACAGGTAAATTCCCGATAAAAGACATACATTCCAATCCTAAACCCAAGTTGCTGAAAACAACCTCAGAGACTTAACCGAAGACGCATGAAAACATTTCAAGAGGGGATTTATCAGATATTTAAGTTTTGAAATGAAAAATATAATAGCCACCAGATGTGAATGTGATGAAGATACGTGACATCCTCAAGATAATAAAAGCTGATGGTTGGTATCTTGTTGTAACAAAAGGCAGTCATCGGCAATACAAACATCCCACCAAGCAGGGTAGGGTGACTATTGCAGGTCATCCAAGCCATGATTTGGCACCTGGCACATTAAACAGTATTTTAAAACAAGCACAATTAAATAAAAAGGAGGTAAAATAAACTATGTACCGTTTTCTTGTTGTTATTGAAAAGATAAAGGAAAATTATTCAGCGTACTCACCCGACCTGCCAGGTTGCATAGCAACTGGTGTGACTCATGAAGAAGTCGAACAAAATATATATGAAGCGATTGAAATGCATGTACATGGACTGATCGAGGATAACTTGCCTGTCCCCACACCACACGCCTTTGCTGAATATGTGGCTGTCCGGTGAAACATCA
The DNA here is from genome assembly GCA_030609775.1 of Candidatus Altarchaeota archaeon. Lineage (GTDB taxonomy): Archaea > Altiarchaeota > Altiarchaeia > IMC4 > QMZM01 > JAUWTD01. Next base: position 9,687 of record JAUWTD010000001.1, on the reverse strand, counting down.
ACTCAATTTTTACTCTATCTACAAATTGTTGAAACATGATTATACTTCAGTTGTTACTTCAATTATGAGGTGTAGTGTCCGGTATGCTTCGGTTAGGTTTTCTTTGTATAGTATGAATCGGAGTTTTTGTGTTCCGTTTTCTATTGGAGCAACCGTTACATTTCTTTCAAAGGTTTGGTTGTGGTCTAATTGAATTGGTATCTGCTTTATTGTTAAGTTTTCCCAGAGCACCTGGATCAAGTAACCTGTTTGTATGTATTCATGGTTTACCACTCCCAGAATCACGGTTGTGTTTTCGCCTGTTTGCATGTTTCTAGGGTAGTCATATGCCATTCCTCCTGGTCCGAGTACATAGAATTCTGTGAATTTTTCCCCTTGCTTTGGTGTGATTATCACATATACTACGGCGGTTATTGATGCCAGGATGGAGCATATTAGTATGATTGTGAGTATTTGGTCTATTTTTTTTTCTGGCATCTGTATCTTGCACTTAAAAGACGGGTTGAATCGTTCTTTTTCATCTACTTTCATTCGTCTTATGTGTGCTGTTATGGTGCAGGCTATTGTGAATGCACAGAGGGTGATTAGGATGGGTGTCAGCCGTATGCCAAAGGGTGTGTAATTCAGGATTAGTCCTAGTAGCGGGGTTACTGCTATGCTTAACCCGAAGCTTAACGCGATTCGTTCTATTTCGTCTAGGTCTTTTTTCTTTGGGAATAATGCGCAGGTTAGCGAGTACCCGGGCAGGAACAGTACTGTAACTAATCCAAGTAATGTTCTGATGAATGTTTCATTTAGCGGCGGCACCAGCACGAAAAGGATTGTTGCTATCACTGTCGCCGATACTATCAATAGGTCTAATGGAATCTTTTTGGTCATCTTTGTTTGATTATTTTTGTGTTGAATATCATGGATGCGGGTAATAGGATAAATAATATATCTATGAATACGCCCAATAACCCATACTTGTTTATCAGTTGTTTTCCGATGATCTCTGATTTAGTTACGGGCTTATAGACTCTGAGGAAGAAGTCTGAGGTGAATTTTTTTGTTAGGTTTATTGTTTCTTCTTTATTTTCCTTAATGGGTGCTGCAACCTGTAGTAGCACATAATTTTTTTCGTTTCGGATGATCCCTCCCTCCCACATGAACCAATGTAATACAACCATTTCGAGGTTTCCTCGTTGGGTGATGAATTTGTTTACGTGTATGTTGTGGAATCCTGCCTCTCCTAGTCGTCGTATCTTGATGGGTGTGACATCGTTTTCTGTGATATTCCATCGGCCTCCGTAACATATTTCTAGGTTGTGGAATGCGCTCATGTTTTCACTGGATAATATCATGAATAATACGCCGTCGGTGCTGTTGCTGTACATTCTCTTCATTATGGCGCCCATTTTTTGTTCTGTTTTAGTAGTCTCTATGTTTCGTGAATGTAGTCCGCTGATGTTTTTGGGTAGGTTCTTTAATTCTTCGGTGTTTTTGAAGTCGAAGATGGTTGTCACAAGCATCTCGTATTGTGTTTTATGTGTTCGGCTGACGTCTATTACCATCATGTTGGAGAATATGTCTTCGGGTGTCGATAATAGTATGATGCATGCTCCTACAAGCAGAAACAGGCCTATTACTGTTATATATTCCTGGGATTTGAGCATCCTATACACCTACTGAATAATATTAAGAACATGAATGCAAGTAAAAACAAAATCAGGCTGGAGAAATCATGGAATAACGTCATGGCGGCGTCTCTTCCATAATAATTGGCTATCACTAATATGGAAGACACCCTTAAAATATTGGCGGCGGCGGCTGCCGGGAAAACACTCAGAAATAAAATAAGTTTTTTCCCGAGGCTTCCCTCAATAAGGTATATGTAGACTGCAGATACTGCAAGAAGTGATATCAGTGTCCTCATTCCGCTGCAGGGTTCACCTATCACAAAAAACATATTTTCTAGGCGTATCTGGGATGCGGTGGTGGTTACTGGTATCCCTACTGTTTGCAGTATTGTTGCTGAACAAAAAGCTGTAAGTGACTGCATATAAAAGCTTAGGTAGTCTATGAACGGCAGCGGGATCATAAATAACAGGAAACCTATTGGAAACATGAGCTTACGTAGCACGGGTTTCCCGTAAAAGCACGTAATCAGCCCGGATAACGTGATTATGAAAGATAACCCTGTCAAAAACAGTGACTTGTAGAGTATCCCTATTCCATAGAGAGCTAATCCGGCTGCAAGTATCTTTGTCCCGTAACCGAAATCCTGATCCGCGTACTTTAACAGATTCTTTTTTTTCCAGATGAAATAAGCAGATATTGCGGGTACAAGGAATCCGTGGCTGTAGTAGGGGTTTATTTGCCAGGAACTGGTTAATGCAGAGAATACTGGTAGATAAAATAAGGATAAAAGCAGGATAATTATGGCTTTGCTGTAGTCCATATTTTTATCCCTTTTTTAGGGTTTGCGTACTTTAATGTATCCTATCATTGAAGCCAAACCTAAACCCATCAAGGTCATGGTGCCTAACTCCGGGACAACTTCGAAACCATAAGAGGTTGCGCTGTCAACTGCGTCAGTTGTGCTGTTGTATATCCCATCCCGGTTATCGTCGACGATTACATCAAATTTCCCTGTTTTGAGCGGGCTCTCCCACATCAGGTTATGGTTTTTGTTGAAGTCACTTTTCTTGAATGTTTCAACGTTAATGACCCCGTGTTCTGTTATATCATCTCCGTCGGCCCAGTCATATTTGACGGGGACGATGTAAACATCAAGTGTTTTCCATGGATAATCCTCTTTTTTTATGCCTTTAAAACCGTCTCCGTATGCGTATACGTCTTCATTGATGTTGAATTTGTCTACGGCTTCATAGTTACCGTCAGATGTTAGTCTTGTTTCTAATACAAATTCGAAGTTGGTAGCATTTCCGATGCCTGCAATCAATATTATGATCATTAAACTGGCTATGGTTCTTATTTTTTTATTCATTTTTTAATCAACGTAATATATTGTTGTTCATTATATAAATACTGTCTGTTTTTTTTATGTGGTTTCTTCACAAACGAGGGTATCCCACGCCATCAGTTTTTCTTCTAAAAGTATTTTATGGACCTCTTTTTCTATGTCTGCGTCGAATTCTCTTAGCCAGTCCTCTACTCTACCTATGTCATGGTATTTTTCTAGTAGTATTCTTTTTTCTTCGTTTAGTTTTTTTTCTATGTTCCTTAACTCTTTTTTTGTTTTCGTTATGTTCTGGGTTATGTGCATCATCTCTGCAACCGACGGATCCTCTTCTAGTTTTCTTGCAACCATCACTAACCCCATCATACCTGCTGCAAAAAGTATCACCGGCAAACCATCTGAGTCGTTTTGTTTTGGATTACTTGATCCACTACGATATAGCACAATTATGGATTCATCTTCTAGTGGATGCGGGTCAACTGAATCACTTAATCCGTCTCCGTCTGTGTCACCGCTATGTATATCTGTTCCAAGTATTCCTTCTTTGTAGTCGTTTACTCCGTCTCCGTCTGAGTCAATGAATGATAATTCATGTTTTAGTGGATGCGGGTCACTTGAATCGTTTAGTCCGTCTCCGTCTGTGTCACTATTGTGTGTATCTGTTCCAAGTATCCCTTCTTCGTAGTCGTTTAGTCCGTCTTGGTCTGAGTCAATGAATGTTAATTCGTGTTTTAGTGGATGCGGGTCACTTGAATCGTTTAGTCCGTCTCCGTCTGAGTCACTGCTGTATATATTGGTTCTAAGTATCCCTTCTTCGTAGTCGTTTAGTCCGTCTTGGTCTGAGTCTATTAGTGTTAGTTCGTGTTCTATTGGATGCGGGTCACTTGAATCGTTTAGTCCGTCTCCGTCTGTGTCGTATTCTGTTTGGTTGGTTCCCATCAGGTATTCTACACAGTCCCGTAGTCCATCTCCGTCTGAGTCCTTAATTGAGCTGAATACGTAGAGTCTGCCGTCATCTGAGCCTACGATTATTTCTAGTGCGCCGTCGCCGTTTAGGTCGGCAGCTATAGGTGATGCCTTGATTGGTGCATCTATCTTGTAGCTCCACTGGGCATCTCCTGCAGCGTTTAGTATGTATATTATGCCTCGGTCTGTTCCAGTGATTATTTCAGGGAATCCGTCTCCGTCTAGGTCTGCAATCTCTGGTTGAGCAGTTATGCGTCCGTTGGTTGTGTATTTTTTTATGAGGTCTCCGTTTTTGTCTAGTATGCGGATGCCTTGGTCGATTATGTGGCGGTCCCAGTGTATCATGCTATAGATTATCTCAAATTGTCCGTCGTTGTCTAGGTCTGCTGCCGTTAATGAATCAATCTGTTCTTCTTCTATTCGGTGATTCCATCTTTGCGTGATTGATGCATAAGTAGTGTATTCCGGAACACATTTAAGCATCGTGCATTTTGTGCCGGTTTGTTTTTCGTATTCGCTGTAGTCTAAACAATATATTCCTCCCTCCCGTGACCCGATGATTATTTCATTTCTTCCATTATTATCTAAATCTTCAATCACCGGAGCAGACACTATGTCGCTGTCTGCCTGGTAGGTCCATGTTTTTTCTTCGAGGTGGTCTACTCCATATATGCTGTTGTCATTTGATTCAAATATTACTTCCATTCGTTTATCATAGTTTGCATCTGCAACAACTGCCCTGTGCTCTATCTCTCCTAAGGTTGCATGGCTCCACGTTTTTTCTCCTTGGGCGTTTAATGCATATAGGTTGCCGTCCCATGATCCGAATATTATCTCCATTCTCTGGTTGTGGACTGGGTCGGCGGCAGGGTATAGTATAGTTGGCTGACTGGTTATGCGTCCACATGTTTCATAGGTCCACAGGGTGTTTCCGTCTGCGTCTAGTGTGTATAGTTTGCCGTCCCATGATCCAAAGAGTATTTCTTTTCGGTTGTCTCCTGTTATGTCTGCGACCGTGGGCTGGCTGCTTATGCTGTTCCCTGTCTGGTAGGTCCACAGCATGTTTCCGTCTGTGTCTAGTGTGTATAGTTTGCCGTCCCATGATCCGAAGAGTATTTCTTTTCGGTTGTCTCCTGTTATGTCTGCGACCGTGGGCTGGGCGGTTATGCTGTCTCCTGCTTTATATGTCCACAGTAAACCGATTTCGTCTATGCTCTGCTGGAAGCTGTCTTCTGCAGTGTTTGTTTGCAGTAACAATATCAAAGAAAATATTAGAATTAATGTTTTTTGCATAGTCTCTAGGCCACCCCTTGCCTTAATACTATTTATTCTGTTTTAGGTTGTTATATATTGGCATATTGTTCAATATATGCTCTGTAACTTTTATGTATTGTTTATATTATATTTAATATTATGATGTTCACTATTACGCCGGCTACTGGTGCGATGGTTGAGGCGGTTTCTGTCTCGGATTTTCTTGTATTTAATGGCGTGGTCACGGTTGTGTTAGTCATAGCACTTATCATGAGGGAGCTTCTTAGCACGGCCAGCGCAGATGATACTGTAGATAATGTATCCCATCACGGGCATTTTGTTTCTGCGTTAGATATAGCAATCTATCCGTTGTTCTTTATCTTCTTTGTTACTACCCTGTATCGTGTAGTTGAAGTATTATATATCTGATTTTTTTTTTTATATGACAAATGGCGCTACCAGGAGTAGTATAACATTACTTAATCCGTGGGATAATATTACTCCGCTTAGTGCTTTGGTTTTGTAGAATACTGTGCCGTAGAATATTGACACTAATAGGACGAATAGCATGTGAGGCATTGAGTTAAACCCTACGTGCATGGCCGTAAATATTATGCTTGTATACAGTATTCCGTTCACTGCTCCGAATATTTTTGTTGATATGGTTTGTATGATTCCTCGGAAGATGAGTTCTTCGGTGAATCCGGTGAAGGTTATGAGGATGATTGCAGGCACTAGTATATTTACTAGGTTTAGTGAGTCTATCATTGGTGCAGGTTTTAGCAGCAGGTATTCTGTGAACCCGAACAGTATCCCGCATAATATAACGGGGATTTGTATGCCGGGTTTCCCCCAGATTAACCCGATTTCTTCTTTTTTGAGTTTGAGGTTTCTTGAAAGTATTATCACTGCTATCAGCATAGGTATGCTTATCAATAGGAACCAATATATTTTCCTAAAGAACATAAGCGGCATAGTGAACGCAAATATCCGAATTAACGGGAGCAGCATAAGTGCTTTAAGCAGGTTTGCTGCATCAATGTATTTATTGGATAGTTTATGTTCTAAATTGATTTGGCGTTTGTATGCTGTCGTTGATCCTGCCGCAAGCCCTAGAAGCGTGACTGAGTGGATTATGATACCTAACCCTACATCGTAGAGCATCATTAATTCGGCTGACACTAATAGAATGTATGTGACATATAATGTCGTCGTGCTCATCCGTCGGATGTCTTTTATTGTCGGGTCTTCTCTTGTTTTTATGCCTTTTTCCCCCTTGATCCATGAATCTATTTCTTCTCCGTGTTTGTGTTTTCTTTTTTTGTTGTCCTTTATTTTCTCTATTTTTTCTTTGTGTCCGCTTAGGTCTTTGATTGATCCGGTGATTTGGTCTAATTTTTTCTCTATTTTTTCTTTCTCTGTTTTAACGTCGCCCCATTTTTTTTGGAGGACCTTGTCTGTGTGACCTGTGTTTTCTGATGTTTTTTTCGTTTTTTTCATTGTTATAATGTTTCTTTTGAGAATTAGTGGTTGCAGTTTGCATGTATATGTGGGTGCAGTTTGGGTGTTATATGTGCGTACAATACGTTAGTAATACATTAGATTGGACCTATATTTAATCCTAAACCTAATGCAGGTCACCCTTTAAAACCTTTATCTTCTCTCATAACCCTATCGGGGGGTGTCTATAACGCAGAGTATATGATTGGATCTTTTTGGAGGGGTTAGGCGGTACCCAAGTTTAGTCAATAAAAGGACCACACCAAATATTTTAGTTTTTGAAATGAAACATAATTATCCAACAGACGGGGATGTGATGAAGATACGTGATATCCTGTTGTAACAAAAGGCAGGTCGATTATATAATGCTGTGAGGAAAAATCAGGGAAAACTTAGGTATTTGTGTGTGTTGGCAGTTTTTTTTCTGGAATAATTTGTGGTGGTGGTAACCTATGTGAAGTTCAGAAACTATCCGGAGTATCACGTTTTTTTGTTTTTGTTGTTGTTTTGTTTTAACGGAAAAAGTATAAACATACTCAATTTATATAATCTTAATCCATATTTTATTCAGTTATCTGCTATTTTTTTGATACATTTTTTTTATATGGTTGTCGAGGATACTAAAATAGAAAATGAAGGTTGTTGCTGTAATTCCCGCTCATAATGAGGAGGGTTCGATTGCTCAGGTCGTAGAAGACGCGAAACAGTACGTGGATTCTGTGGTCGTAGTAGACGACGGTTCCCGTGACAGCACCTTCGTTAACGCGGGTGCGGCTGATGTGGTTTTGCGGCATAGTATTAACATGCATAAAGGTTTTTCCTTGGTGACCGGCATCGAAGCTGCCTTAAGAGAGGGTGCTGAAGTCATTGTGACCTTGGATGCAGATAATCAGCATGATCCTGCGGATATTCCTCGTTTCCTTGACGCCCTCAGGAACGAGGACCTGGATATTGTCTTCGGTTCCAGACAATTGAACGCGGACATGCCTTTCATTCTTCGCGCAGGGAACTGGTGGCTCACCACCTCGACTCGTCTGCTCTTCGGGATTCATATTGGAGACACTCAGTCGGGGTTCAGGGTTTTTACCCGGGACGCATACAAGAAACTAAAGTGGGGTTCTCATGATTATCGAGCGGAAGCCGAGATGATCGCGAATGCGGCTCGCCATGGTTTAGCCCATAAAGAACTCTCCATTGAAACCGTTTATCATGGTAACTATAAAGGCACCACAGTCGTCGACGGACTCCGGATTTTTTTAAGTATGCTCTGGTGGAGGATCACAAAGTAGGATGATTGCAGGTATACAGATCTTGGGTGCAGTCTTTGGATTAGCGATGAGTTATTTCACGTTTCTTTTCTATCGAAGAGGAGATTACCCGAAAACCGACTTCGTTTTCTGGATGATTATATGGATTATTTTCCTGGGACTGGTTTTGTTTCCGGAGGCTGCAAGGTATTTCCTGAATCCTCTGGGTGTTATGGATTTGATGAATCTTTTTATGATTACTGCTTTCATGGCGACTTTTGCGTTGCTTTTCTATCAACATGATTTCATGAGGAAAAACGAAAAAAAGATACGCGCCATTGTAAGAGAGGAGGCGCTTAATAATCCTAAGAAGAAGGGTGACCTTTAGTTAGTAGAGTTATTTTGGTGATTTTGTTTGAAAATATTGCAAATTGTTCCATATTTTTCTCCGTATGTTGGTGGTCAGGAGAGGTATATCCATAATTTAAGTAAATATCTTGTGGAGATGGGTCATGAGGTTCATGTTGCGACAGCGAATTTTCCCCAAAGTAAAAGTGAAGAAATCATTGATGGGATAACAGTTACTCGATATAAATGTTTAGCGAGACCTCTTAGAAATCCAATAGTCCCTGATCTACTTCGTTTGAGTAAGAAAATTAAAGAATTTGATATAGTACATACTCATAATGAACACAGTTTTGCTGCCATGGTCGCAGCTTATTTCCGGAGGAGAACTGATGTGCCCTTAATCTTAACATGCCATGGGCAACTAATATTCGGCAGTAAACTATCTGATTGGATAGAACGGCAGTATAATAAGACTATTGGAAGAAAAATTTTTGAGACTGTGGATCATATAATAACCTTATCTTCTTCAGATAGGCAATATGTATCCTCTTTTGGGATAGATACTGATAAAATAAATGTACTCCCTAATGCCATTGATTTAGAGAAATTATCTGAATTAAATTCGAATTTTGAAAGTCGTGATCATACTGCTTTCATCCAGACGTATGGATTAGCTGGGAAGAAAGTAATTATATTTGTTGGTCAAGTTATACAACGGAAAGGTATAGACTACTTATTAAAATCTATTCCTTTGGTACGTATGAACACTGAAGAGGATATTCATCTTGTATTGGTTGGGGATGGTGATTTCTTAGATAAAACCAAGCAGTTAATTAATACATTAAAAATAACTGATCATGTAACTCTCACTGGCTCACTCTCAGGCATGGAGTTAATAAGTGCATACAAATGTGCAGATATTTTTGTTTTACCTTCCCTATCTGAGGGATTACCTACTTCAATACTTGAAGCAATGTATTTTGGTTTGCCTGTGGTGGCAACAGATCTCCCTGGAGTTAAAGATCATTTCAAGGATACTGCTTTGCTGGTTCCACCAAAGAATGAAAAGAGATTATCTGATGCAATAATCAAATTAATTAATGATAAAGACTTAGTTGGACGTTTATCAAAAATTGGTGAGAATTTAATTAAAAGTAGGTATACTTGGGATACAATAGCAAAAGCGTATGAACCTATCTATGAGGTGTAATGGAAAAATGAGAATAGCAATAATTTTAGGAACCCGTCCAGAGATAATAAGAATGTCCCCCCTAATACGAGAATGTAAAAAAGGTTTGGAATATTTTATTTTACATACTGGGCAGCATTATTCACATAATCTAGATAAAATCTTTTTTGAAGAACTAGACTTGTCAGAACCAGAATATAACTTGGGTATAGGTTCAGGTT
>JAUWTD010000011.1 GCA_030609775.1 Candidatus Altarchaeota archaeon | reverse complement strand
TCAAGGGGCTTAGAGAAATATCTGCTGTATGCAATCTCTGCAAGGGACATATTTTCTTCCCAGATGCCGTCCTCTAAAAGCAATGCCTTGATTAATTCTCCGCCAGATTCCGTATCGGTTCCAGCGGACAACAACAAGGTATCTGAAAAAGATCGGGATATGTTTTCATTATCCTTTATGATATTATCATTAATCTTCTGCACTACATCAGCCTTACCTACCAACTGATCCAGGCTTACTGCACCATATTTTTCCTGCACGGCTGCAAATTCATCTTGTGTGTTCTCTGCACTACGCTGCGCCATAATCCGATCATATTGTTCCCTTGCGATATGATGCGGACCTACTATGACCTCATTACCCTTGTATTCTGGTACATACTCTGGACCTAATGATCTACCAACCGGCGCAAGGAAAGGCAGAACTAACCTACCTGCCATGGCCATAAGAAAAATAATAGTGACAGCCTCCCTAATCACCTTACCGATTGTGAGCGCAATCAAAAACTTTTTTCTATCCATGTTGATCATGCCACAGACTACGCAAATACCATCAGCTGGACCCGATCCAGGTATTGATGTAAAAAACGTCGTACCTAACATGTTATGTTTATGTAAGAATTTATAGGCCTTTAACAACCCCTTGGATCTTCTAACATGTTTAGTTACTGATTCTGAGCCCTTACGCCCTAACTCATAATTAATCCATGAAACTGGAATACCTCCCGCTAATCCTGCTAGAGCTATCAGATATGGATTAAGCCCTGCATTGACTGCAGCTATCATAAGGGCTATGGTAACTGAAGGGAAAACCAAGGTTGCACCCAAAAGCGAACTCAAACCTATGCCCCAATATCCTAGATCACCTAATTTCGCGTATCCTGCACTGCCTAAATCCAGAATACTTTGAATATAATCCCGGCCAAAATACAGGCTAAGAGGAATACCTGCTGCGAGTGCAACCCCCTTCCAATGCTTATGTAACCATGATTTAGTGCGAGGGTATATGGACCTGTCCAAGTATTTACCTAATCCATATAACCTTTGGGGTGCAAACAATACATCCCCTTCTCCGTTAATTAGGTTCTGTAAGATATTTAATCTATGGATATCCTTGTCGAATCCATTATCATCAAAGACACCTTCCTCAGTTACATACCTGCGTTTGATAAAGTCAGCTAACCCCTTGTCGTACTCTAAGGGATTTCCACTTTCAAGCGTCCAGTTTCTAACATTTTCTCCCCTACTATTTATTCTACTAAGTTTTCCAACATCTTCATAATACTTGAAGAATTCCGTGGGCAATTCAGAATACCATCCCAACAATGCAGAAAATGCTTTGCGTCTATTAGCATCCGACAACGAATCCAGAGACTTCACCTGCGGCGTAGCAGATTTCAAACCCTCTTTCACCTCATTAATCTTATCACCTATCTTATGCTGCAGTAGACCTAATTTTTTCTTGATGCCTCCCAAACTTATACCTACTCCACGACGCATATGTAACTTGATATCATATTGTTTTGAAACCTCCCTTTCCATTATAATTGCATCCCAACCGCATCTAGGGCATCTCTGGGCTATAGTATCCAAAGCCAGAATAGTCAGATTCAAGATTGTTTGCTCTGATGCGCCAACTGCCTTTACACTAATCAGCTCATATAAACCGTCATAGACGATATCATATAAGGTGAGGGTATTATCTGCATTAAAGACAATCTTATTTTGCTTGCTGTAGTATTGGCAATTCTTGTTTATAATCCTGTCCACGAACTCATTTAATCTATCTCCGCTAAGACCAAAAGCCTCCCTCCCATATTCTCTTGCCTGCTTCTCATATTCGCCGGCTGAAACATACTCTATCTCGGGCATCCCTTCAATTAACTCACTGAGATAATTCTCTTTTATTGTTCTAATTGCGATCTCTGCAACAGATTCATCTCCTTTAAATATTTTGTTGTAAACTAGGGTCTCGATAATCTCTTCTGAACTTGCTTTCTCTGAATCGGATAATAGCGACAGATCATTATCTAAGAAAGGTTTTAGGATGGGTTCATTTATGCCCTCTCCACTCATAGAGGCTTTAAGTTTTAAGATTATACCTTCATTTTCTATTATCTCTGATATGGTGTTTACGCCATATTTTTTATTGAGTAATCTATGATATGGGGCTATTGGGTGACCTACACTTACACCGTTAGTTGGCTGCATTACTGGCTTCTGTTCAATTGATAGGATCAGCTTTTCTCCATGTTTCTCAAGTACCTTGTTTATTTTATTAAGCACAGCAATATCACTTTCGTGTGTTCCATCCAAACGCAATACAATCTCTTCTGATTTCAAACATTGAGTGATGTCTTTTACGATACTCTCCCTAGGTTCAGTGTGAATCGGATAATCAGATAACTTATCTACAATCTCCATAGACACATTCGAGGATATACCAAGCCCCCTAAAATATCTGAAGCCAACTACAGTAGCCTCCAACTCATCATTCTTCACGAGGTTAGGTATGCCCTTGATTTCGATAACAAACCTATCAGTCTCCCCCGGACTTAGGTTAAGCAACTCCAATTCACCCTCCTCTAAGGGTATAAGATACTGCTCTGACTTTTCATGGGTACATATCTCTAGCACATCCTCTTTTTTAATGAAACATATGTTGTTTCCTGATCTATCTGTTAACTGATGATTATATATTTTTAATCTATCTAACATACCTGTGAATTTTTTATCTGGGTTTGTGAACTGAAGATACTCAAATACGGGACCATTATCTTGTGAACTATCCAACGTTTCACCATTAAAGAGTTCTTCATCAAACACAGGTTTCTTTTTTTTATGTATTAGTTTATCATATCTCTCATCAACCTTAGATGTTAACCTATCCTGTGCTTTTTTATCTTCCGGATCCTTTTCCAGTTTAGAGATAACGTCTTTATTCTTCTTGATAACGTAGAATGTAGCATCCTCATAGTTTGCTGCTATGGCTTTTATGTCACTGAGTTCTGAAGTTTTCAGTCTATCCTCTAGATTATGTTTTAATAAACTGATGATATCCCCCCTAATTTCTTTCTCTCTTAGATTGTCACCAAAATGGTTCACTACAAAATCCTTTATCCAGCTGATCATAATTCTGGTCTGGATAACGGATGCCTGAATGATTGCAGAAGTGACACATTCCTCTAAATTATTCTTATTTATCCTGGGGTTGTCTACAAGTATCGTACGGATTTCGTCCATGTATGCTTTGTATGCTTCCCTGAATTTATCTACCCAGACTCCTGCAGGCGCCAGATCCAATATATCCTCAAGGGTTACTGAGTTTATATCCAGATTAGATTCCATACGCGTATTGAAGCTTCTAAGTTCATCTTCTCCGATATTATGCATAGCTTCTGCCATACCCGAAGCCATATCCAAATCTATTCCATTAACAAGATTTGCAGTATCCCTCCAGGCGATACTCCTAACTCCATCACAGACCAATGCAAAACGTTCAAGCTGATCTTTTCCTATATCTTTTTTTATGGTTGATCTCAAAATCTCATAGAGTTCATGTGGGATAGCATCCAATACCTTATACATTGGAACATCCGTGTTTACTATAAGCTCACCGTCCGGCGTATTTGATGCAGGGATAATAATCCCCTTATCTGCGATACTATCACTTATAAACCAGATATTAGATTGTTCCTTAACGTTTAAACCCATTAACTCAAGCCTTGAAAATAATGCCCTTGCTTTGTCGTCCTTGAAAGGTCTTGCAAGAACACTCAAATGTTTTTTCAATGCCTCAACTGTTTTAGGATTAAGATCAGTCTGCTTAAATGACCGCCTATCTGGATTAAGATCAGTCTGCTTAAATGACCGTCTAACAAAATCGGTTTCAAATATGTTTGAGAGTATACTAAATATCCTTTCCGGGTGCTTCTGGAAGCTAGAAATTATCTCTTTTTTATCTTCTTTGCTGTATATTATATTTGAGTTCTGACTGTTTATCATATCAATCACATGCTCGATAAGCTTCTGACTATCCTCGGTTGATTTCTGGGCATCAGTAAGCCCGAATAAAATCATATTTTCAAACCACTTTGATTGCAGTATTCCCTCTGCGACGTTAGGATCATTCGTAGATATCCGACTTACCACCTCCAAAATCTTACTCCGTGTTTTAACTAGATGAGCATGCAACTCATATTTCATGGTTTTTAAAGGAATTATCTTATCTATGATCTTATTCCACATTTTAACAGAATAATCTTTATCCATGATCTTCTCACACCAAGGTTGATCAACCAAGATCATGGCATTTAATCTATTAAATGTTTTAAGTCCCTTCAGGAAACTACGCAAATATACAAACTTCTTTGGATCCTGAATAGTCTTCCAAATCCACGCCTCCTGAAGCAGCCTCCTTTGCACATTCAGATCAAGACCTGCCATATCCTCTAACATTATACTGAATCTACGAAGATTCTTATCACTGTTCACATATCTTTTGTAATAAAGCGAGCCTGACAATACCTCCCGTATACCTGGGTTAACCTCCCTGATAGCCACATTACGGGCATCCTCAAACGCACTAACCGATGTAAACATAGATTCAACATCCTCAACTACACCCCACTGTGAAACCCTCTCACGAACTACGCTGACTTTATGCCTTACGAGAGAAATACCTATTCTAGCAGCTTCAATAGGTTTAAGAGTAGGCTGCCTATTCTTAATAGGTCTATTGTTTTTCCAGATAGCAACTGGTTCAACCACTACTGGTATGTTCTTACCCCCTATCTCAACCTCATCCACATTAGCACTGAAACACTTAATAATACCCTCTGGTGTAATGAGTTTTTTATCTACCATACCCTCCAATTTAATTGCTGTAAACCCACTATATAACGGATCTAATCGTCTCTTATATACTTCACCTTGCACGTGGACATCGGGTCCATAAGACGACTTCAGTCCCTTATCCCTCATCCACAAAGCAAGTAATCTAGCGAACTCCGTAACACCTAAATGGTCTCCTCTACCTGACTGTTTAATCTCCTTTAACAGTTTTTTATCAATTTTTGAATCTACGGAGACATTTTTTGAGCCAAGCATTATAGCGCCTGTGGTCATTACAAAATTATATTCCTCTATCCAGTCAAAATGCTTCTCTATAAGCTTCAACGCATCGTCGAAAGAAATATTATCCGGAACAAAATCAAAAAGTGCATGCCCATAAGGATCTCTTTCAGCACCTTTCGGATGAGGTAAACCAACAGCCAAAACCCCTTTATTTCTGTATTTAGTCAAAACATTCAGCACATCTTCAAGCCTCTTCTTTGTTACCTTTCCAGGACTCTGATACGGCTCTAGTTCAGATAATATTTTATCTAACTTCTCTGGATCAGAACACCACACCAAAACATCCGGAGCATTCATAATATTCAAAGCCGGAATACATAACTCTACAGCAGGAATCTTTAATATTCCAAGCAGATCTTCTTTTTTCTTCATTAACTCAAACTGAGTTTTATCGAAATGAATGTGTCCTCCGGAGGCATTAATGTCCCTATGATGCAATGCAAGATTACGAATTACATTAGTATGTTCCTCGATTCCGTCATCCCTAACCCTTTGACCATCTATATAACCTAAGTGGCCGTGAGTGTATATCCTATATTCGTCAAGCGGCTTCTTTTTAGATATTTCCTCAATCTTTGAGATCACATCCTTTTGCCATACACTGAAATCTTCTCCGTTTTTATCTGCGCCTTCATATATGAACTCAAAAAATGGAGGGTCGTCTGGATCCCTGCTCGGATTTGTGAAAAATATTCTCAAACCCTTCGCACTTGCCTTAGAATACACATAAAAATTAGATCCACCCTGCCGATTAAAAAAGGTTTCCCCTGGACTAGATATCAACCTATCCGGATCATCCACAGCAGCGAAACCTAATTTCTCCCCGATTTCATATGAGAAATCATGCAGCCACTTCTCTGCAGCTACATCATAAAGGGAAGCACCACCATGTGACCCCTCCATCGATATTGATCCATCTCCATTAATGATATAGGTATGCGGCTCATCTTCTGTTATATCTACTGTCTTGGGCACCTCCCTAATCCCTTTCTTTAACATAACCTGAAGCTCATATCTTTGACGCTCCAATTCCTCTACTCTACCTATGCTAATAACCATTTCTCTGCTTAATTTACTAAGCATTTCCTCATTAAGCACAATTTCCCCGCCACCATATGCTTCCTGGAGTGCAAGAGATTCAGAGCTGTACTTCTTTTTGAGTTTTATGATTTTCTCATCAATCTCTTCTATCTTGGACTCAATTAGCATAGTCTCCTGTTTCTTCCCGCCAAAAGACAACTTAGCTTTCCGTTTATCTTTCTCCTGTGCTTTAACTGTACCCTTCCTTGTATTGTCTCTTACATACTTTGCAGTTGCTATGTCAATCTGTATATCATCTAGTTGCGCTGGAATGTCTTGGATTGTTAATTTTTTACCCTCTCTTGGCAGCGCACCTCCAACCGGTCCCTTGTTTATATCAAATGACACAACACCGTTTTTGTCTGCGGAGAACCGGCCGAATACTTCCGGGTGCTCATTGAAATATTTTATAGCCACAAGCATAGCAACACGACGGGTAACACCGGCATCAACTAATTCTTCCGGAATCCTGTCCGCACTCCACAGTCTACCCTCCCTTAAGGCTTTTTCGATGTCTGAGATTATCTGTGACTCAAATCCTTCTGCATACGTGGGAAGCTGATTATCTAAATCAGATTCGTATACTATCTTCTTTTTCAGATCATCATCCAATGAATGCCCTGGTCCAAACCTTTCTTCAAATAATTCATCTATCCTTTTTTCATCTAAATCAACATTCACGATAATACGCTTAACCTCTTCCTTAGACACATAAGGAACCCTTACCTCACCCACGTCAATGTTCAGTTGCGCAATGTCTCCAACACGGGCGTTGCTATCATTATGGACTATGATAGCAAATGGTCTGTGAGTAAGCACCCTGTCTACAGTATGCTCCAATTTATTCATGCATACACTGTCACTGCCGAAATCCCATGCAGAGCTTCCCGGTCCCGGTATCTTCTCTGAGGCAGATATCATATCTGAATCAGTTTTTTCACCATATCTTAATTTTATGACATCTTTTGGTAGAATGCCATTATTCAAATAGACAAAATATTTGAAATCAACGAAATGAATCGCCTCGTCATGATATATCATTGGCGGAACCATCCATTTACCTTCCATTATCTCAAAACCACGCTTAATTGCATGATTCATGATCAAATATTCCGGGACATCATGACGCTCTGCCAGCTCCTTTATTGAAATCCTGAAGTCCTTCACCCAATCTACTCGCTCTAAACTCACCCATATCTTTTTAACATATGTTTTGATATCCTCTGGATCATCAAGGCTGAATTTTCCAGGCGAAATCATATCATATGCTGATCCATGTTTTTTTGTCTTCACTTGTTGCTGTAAGGTTTTTCCTAAAAACTTATTTTCAAGATCCTGCTCACCCATACCCCTATTTAAAAGAAGTGCCTGAATCTGGTGTATGTTCCATTTCTTTGATTCAACCTTAAATTTTATGTCTTTGTTGCTTAATTCCTCCAGATGATCTGCTACTACCTGAATCCTCTTATTGGGCACACCTAGGTTTGTTAAAAGCTTTACCATCCCCAATCCGTCATCAAGTGTCTTAGTTATTACGCTGCCCAATAAAGCATCCAAATTCTTACCTGATAGTGTATATCTAACATTACCAATCCATGCATTTCCTTTTTCTATTTGCTGTTGCATCCACAAACGATCAGTTTCATGACTTTTATAGGTAGCTAAATCACCGAGAGGATCACCTCGTCTATCCTTTATAATTATCCACGAGATTGAACCATCCTTATAATTAATCCGATAATACGGGAAGTCATCGTTTTTTCCATAGGTTGCCTGAATACTCTTCACCTTCCTATTACTTAATAGTTTAGAGAGATCCTCATCCAAAACAAATCCTTTGTTATAAAGAGCGTCCTCAAGCCAGACATCTGGATGAAGCATGTCTTTTTCATATTCATTTAATGGTTCAGATGAAAAATCAACAACAAATTCAGTCACACCCTTAGATAACGCATCCTTAATGATCAGATCCAAAATGACTGAATGAGGTAAGGTAGTCTCCATTACTCCAACACCCTCCAAATTACATGTTTTTTTATCTGGATCAATCAGATATGATGCAGCTGCAACAATACTCTCTTCAAAACCAATAGTAAGATTAGTTATATCACCCCTCTTCTGACGCAGTATATCAAATTTTTCATCATTAAAAATCAGATGCATCACTTCAACTCTTATGCCTCTTACCTTACCCTTATCCTTATATCCACCAATTTCATATCCACCAGACTCAGAAAGACGCGCCTTCCTATCTGCTTCGGTATCACTTATCTGAACATATCCTGCTAAAGATTCACTTAGTTTTCCGTTTTCAAATAAAGTATAGAGATTTTTTCTACCTAAATACTGCTTTGCATCAGTTAAAGGGAAATGGGTTATGACTTTCAGATTCCCTCTAGATAGCTTAAAGATGGTTGCAGTATCAATTTTTCCACCTTTGGTATGTAACATGTATTTGTTTTCCTCATCATCCCAATAAAGTATCCGGTTTTCTTTAAATGCCTCCCCTATTTTTTTGATGGCATCTATTGCATACTCTTCCTTACTCATCCAGAAGTTTTCCCCATTTTCCATATGGTGGCGGCTATTATAGTGTTTGTCTAAGTTTTTTTTACTCCAGGCTTTTTCACAGTATTCTAAGTCTATGTTCTCTGCGTTTATGCTCTCATGATATTTTTCAAATAAATTTGCTTTTCCATATGCATACTTCTTCCTTTTACCAAACATCTCTATTGGCTTAACTGCTGCTGGATCTTTTTGTTTGGCATCAACTGATTCCACCCGGGTTTTCCATTCCTTTACCAACTCACTTAATGTGTCTTGTTTTTCATGCAATCTACCTGCTTTATGTGCAGTGTTTTTAGTAATACTCCCTAACTCCTTTTTTACTTCAATCAATTTATTATTCAAGGCATCTGGGAGATTTTTAATAATTTTATCCTTCACATCCCCTTCATCCAATTGATCATAAATCCCTAGAAGGGCTTCAGCAGAATTTTTGTATAACGGGAATTTATCACTATCAAATGTGGCCAATAAAAGATCAACACCCTGCTCCCCTATCTTTACAAGCGCATCCCTCATATGTGGATGCAGAATAGTAGAACGGATTCCAAATTCTTCAATCAAACACGAAATCTCTTCTACATCGCAGTTTTCACCTTTATCGGCTTTTTCCATAACCTCATCAAAGGAAATCGTTTCTTTTTTCTCTATCTTCTCCGGAGGTATTAAGGGTTTTACCCGACCGCCTTCTGTTTTTTGATTTATCTCCTGTCTTCTATCTGAAACAATCTCCTTAAGAAGCTCTGCCTTTGAATTACGTATATTCTTCCAGATAAATTCAATCTTTTCTTTAGTATATTTCTTCGTATGTATCTCTTTTTTTATGTCCTCCTTTACTTCACCTCTATTATCTATCTTAAGGAAGCCATTAAGCAATGTAGCAGACACCTTACACCTTCTTTCGTATATAGGGTCTCTAGGTGATGCAGTCTTATTTCTAAGCAAATAAATCAGAGGATTAATTGCTTTCTTATTTCCTCTAAGCATTAACATAGCCGCAGAAGCTATATCGCTGTCTTCATCTCCTATAAACTCAATTAATAAATCGACTGCTTCAGGAGATTTTATACCTCCAAGAACCTCTATGACAATTATCTTCGTAACCTTATCTGTTTCACCATCTCCAAAAATACTCCTCAGATGCGGGACATCCTCCACACCATACCCTGCGGTTTCCCGCCTACGCAACCTCTCTTTGATTTCATCAACGGGATCAGGTTCCTCCACTTCTAAATCTTCTACCACGGCGTCTACTGGTTCTTCCGGAATAACATCCGGAACATCAAGTGGTTCCTCCTGTGGTTTATCTAAGTTACTGACCTGTTTCACATCACCTGCTTGATCCTCCAAGGGTTCCACCTGACTACCCTTACTAAAAAGTGATTTACCAATCCTCCTTAAACCCTCTTTGATGCTGCTGGGTAAGGATAGACGCGCTTTGATATGCTGTGCAGGGGGTTTCTCTTCTATTGTAGTGCCTAACTCAGGCATCACCGCGATTTCTTCCTTCACCAATTTTTCATACCTACTGCTTATCTCACCCATCCGTTCCTTATCGACAATTAACGCAAATACTGTCTTAGCGAGTTCAATCTGCTTACCTAATTCACCTATATCCCCTGTATACTCTACAGGAAAAGTCTCTTTTTCGGATTCCCTAAATTCACCTTTTTTTCCCTCCAGTACCTTGATATCCTCTTCTAAGCTATTGATCAGGATGTCGTCAAGACCCAAACCACGAGATTTAAGTAAATTACAGAAATTAACGAAATCGGATATTATCCCCCGGGCATCCTCCTCGACTTTTTTGTTTTTTTGCTCCCGTGCAAGATTATATAAAATAGTCCCGGATGCACCCATCAAGATATTATCCTTAAGCCACCTGGATTCTTTAGGATAATTATGAATTAATTTATCCAGTAATCTATACTCCTCTAAGAATTCTCTCACGCCCGCACCCATATTAGCGTAGGAATATTCACCCGGATTATTTATCTTCACCACGTCTATTCTATCTGATGTTACATCTAGTGCCAAGGGAATATACTTTGGTGTTTTCTCCCATCCGCTAGGTGACTCTTTTTTCACTAACAATTCATCAGGAGCAGCTGTTACTATAGTGTTTGTACTGCACTTCAATACAGAATGAGGATAATTGATGATGTGGAATTCATTTATCAACGACATCATTCCACGAATATTTTCGGAGATGTCCTCAAGTGTTGACGAGGGCAGTGCAAGTATAACATAAACCCCTACGGATATTTCATTTTCTCCAAGAAACACTACCATCTCTTTTGCATTTTTAATATATTTTTCTACCTTACCTGAAGCTACCTTTCGCATAGCCTCTAGTTGTTCTTCTGACATGCTCTCGATACCCAGATCCACATTCACAAGCCCCACCGACTTCAATCCCTTTAGACTCTCTTTTTCCGTTTCTGTGAATTTTCTTACAGATGTCTGAATATCAAACTTAAGCCTTTCACGTAATTTTGGGTTATCCCCTATTTTCCTCTTTAGTACCCCTATGAGATCAGATACCCATTTAGAATCTCCCAGGAAGTCATCATCATAAAAGACTACCAACTTAATCTCCGGATCCTTCAATACCTCCACTATATTTTTAACAACCTGCTCGGGAGATATACTGCCGCTTAAACCCGGAAGGACACAGAACGCACATTTATTATAGGGGCATCCCTGTTGAGCATATATCCCAAATTCACTATATCCCTCTACGAGTCTTGCAGGATACTTTCTCTTATCAAATTCCTTTTCATAAGGAAATATATCCATAAACCTTCGGAATTCCTGAAGTGATATTTTTGGAAGCCCCACCTCTTTTCTTTTTTCCTGATCTCCCTGGGTTTCCGGGTCTCCATAATACAGTCTCTTAATCAACCTATCCTCATTTGACTCAAGTTCTTCAAGGAATTTTTCCTTAACACCCGAATATACGTGCAGTCTGCCATCCACCCTTTTAAGTTTCAGATCAATTGTTTCGCCGCCACTGGTTTTTAGGGTAGCTTCCTCCTCTTTTTCATTAATCGTTATTTGAGCCGAGTTTGCATCCTTGGATATGTATACTGTTTTGCCATCACCTGCTTTTTTGATTTGTGCACCCTCAACCCAACCAATTTTGAGATCGTCCTTTAAGAATTTCAGGAGTCCTTTGTTATCGTTTACATTTCCGGGAACATTGTCCCAGTCAAATATAAACATCCCAATTATTTCGGTATTATCCAGTAGCTCTTTCACATGCCCTGATATCGTGTCTGTTTTTGCCCCGATTGTAGCTATTTTATTCTCCCAAGTCTTTGTTTCCTCATTAAAGTTCCCCACCTTCATGAATATGTTCTGCAGCGGTATGCCATCATATTTAATGCCGCTGTAAGTGTTTAACTTTCCATCTTTTTTCTCGACGACATATGTTTTTCTCTCACCAGCGTTTTCAGTTATCACCCAATTGTCTATTCCTTCCAACTTTTCAATAGATGGATTGGAGAGTTTACTGTCCTCTGAATTAAATTTCTCTACCACTTTTTCGAGGATAGTTTCATTGCTCATGTCATCTTCTAATTCCTGTGCGCCAGTACTATGCAAAAGCTTATCTTTAACTGCCCGAACATGTTTTATGTCCAACAATTCGGCAGCATGATCCGGGGTTAATGGGCTTATGAAATGATTGTCCCCTAAACTCTTCTCTACAATATCCCTAAGTTTATCAAGTTCATTTTTCCTGTCTTTCAATTCAGTTCCTGAGAATTTATTATTTATCCCTTTTTCATAACCATTTAACAGTTTTTTATATGGAATAGATAATGTATTCCCCTGCATCTTTTCAATATCCTTCCTCGCTATTGTATTCACAATAGAGGGCAAGGTATTGTCCACGTCGCCTTGTGTTATAATATCCACCCCTTCCGCCCTGATAAGAGTAAGCGGATCAAATATCCCCTTACCCCCCATAATAATAACTATTCCTGGATCGATTTCCTTAATCTTTCTTGCTAACTTGAGATTTTTTTCAAGGTCATTAGATGTTGTAGAGATGCCTATGATGTCATAGGGTTTTTTGCTTAGATTTTTGGAATTCTTGAGTTTTTCAACCAATGACTCAGCATTATTGTAAAAGCTAGTTGTGTGACCCCACTCCTTAAGTAGGTTACTGAAGAATAATATCCCCGGGGTTTGACCCAGATAACGACCATAGTCCTGGACAAAAACAATGTTTTGGGGTTTAATATCTGCCCCAACACCCGAAAGCCTTGCCTTCACTGTTTCTACTTTGGTTTCTGCAGTGTCTAACTCTTCCCTTTTCTCCGCGACCACAGAAAGCTGTACTTTATCCAATGTTTTCTCTTTTGTTGCTATGATCCCGAAGGCTGCATTGAATTTACCGTCCTTAAATATCTTCACTTCCTCGACCTTGAAGCCCGCATCGTCTAATTGTTCAGTCAATATCTCCGGAGGCAACATCCGGTTAAAGGTTATCTCGGTGTATGCAAGCATATCCCTAAAATATGCGAGTTGACTATCTAACCTGTCAATTTCTCCTGATTCTATGAGGTATTTCCTATCTTGTTTTGCTTTACTGGTAATATCGTTTATCTCATCAACTTCCCTGTTAAGTGCCTCACTTACTAATGTATCTTTAATCTTCCTGGAAACCTCATCGCATATCTTTTTGTGCTCCGCTGAGAAGTCCTGGAGGTAATCTATTGCGGCAGAATAAAGCTCGACTAGGGCAGTGTAACTCTTAATTCTGTCAGTAAATATGTCTCTTTCAGTCAACATCCCGGTTGCTGATTTAAAGGTCCTATCCAGCATACCTGGGTGATGAGATATTATTACCAGTTTACTGCCCGAATGCATCACTCTATTAATCTCAGCCAGAGCCTTTGCAGGGTCGGTAACATATATCATGGTGAAGGCTACTATACCTGCATCCACACTATCATTCTTAAGCCCTAGAGCATGCATGTCCTGTCTGATAGCGGGTATGTCTTCTTTATTGGATTTCCCGGCGGCTATCTTAGATAATTCAATATTATGCACCTCACCTTTGAAGTCAATAGCCTTTATAAGTTTCTTTAAGTATTTGCCGGGTCCTCCTCCAAAGGAGACAAGACTCTGGTATTCACCGTCTTTTAAGCAATCTACAACAAATTCCTGTATCTCCGGTAAGCCCTCATATTCAACCGGATCATAGATTCCCTCATACTCCCCCTCCCATATATTACCAATGCTCCGGGTTAAATCTGATTTAATGGTTCCCCTGAAGTTATCTAAGAATTCATCGGTGAGATAATATGCGACATCAAACTTGCCTTCACCCAAAATATCTAAAAATCTTCTTGCAACATAAGCCGAAGAAACATTCAATTCAACGGATAGATGAGATATCATCTCTACATACTCCTGCTTAGTTACCTCATCTGACTCCTGAAATCCCTTGTTTCTATCTAATATCTCCGGAATTTCTATGTCGGCTCTACTAAACACCTCTTTGAGAGATGCACCAACCTTACTCAATCCCTCTTTAATCTTACTGCCCAAGGATAAGACACTCATCCCTGGAGACCCTGTAATGGCAGATTCATCAAGACTCATAACCTCTTTTTTCTCTTTCCCAGAATCTGAGAGCTGTGCCTTCTTTGATGTTTCTTCAAGTGATTTCTCTTTCTGATTTAAAAAGTTTTCACAATCATTAAAGTCTTTTTTCCAATCCACCTCTAAAAACAGTGTAGCGAATGGGTTTTTAGCGAGCATTTCAAGCCTAAATGCTCTCTGTAATTGTTCCGGGGGATAGGATTGTTCTTTTATGTAGAACCCGGATTTTTCTTTGTATTGCTTCAAACCTAAAAACTGAGGGAAATAAAGTGTATCCGAACCTTCTATATAGCAGCCAACTGGAATAGTGTCCAGGAATTTACTCTTCCATTCAGCAGATCCATTCCCTCCCAAGGGATAGAACCCTGTATATTTCACCAGGTCCACTCTTTCAGGGGAGATGTCTGCAGCATCGGTATTGTAGTGATATGTTATGGTTCTTGTTTTCTTCTTTTTAGAGTTTCCTTTGTCTTCGAATTTAATCTCGAAATAATTTTTGTCGGAGTTAAAATCCTTTGACAGAATATTGATCTTCTTTTTGCCTTCTAATTCTCCTAGTAGGGTATCATATATCTCAAGTCCATTCCTTCCCAAATCGACTATTACATAGTTTGCGGCATCAATACGCAAAAGCAGGTTGACATCTTCCACCTCACCGGGGTAATACATAGTATCTACCTCATCCCCTCTCCATGAATCAGTAGTGGATTTTTTTATTCCCTTCCCTAGAAGCTTAGCGGAAAAGTTATCCCAGCGACTTTTTCCCTTAAAATTATCAGATAGTATTTTAAGAGGTTGATCCCAGGTAAATCTCTTACCATAATATCTATTACGCAAGGTCTCCATGAATATATGTTCCGCCGGATCTTTTGTATATTCAAGACTATTTAGGAGCACGTCGACAAAGTGTAAATCCAAGAGTAAACGTTCCATTACATTATTCACATCTTTTGTACCCACCCTCCTGGCAATCGTTTCCAGGGACTTGATACCCTCCTCTGAGAGTAAACCCTGATTAACTGAATTTTTGATAAAACTCATTGCACTATAATCTGTTAATCCCAGAGCTTTCAGGCGATATTCACAGTCAGTAACCCTAATTCCACTTAAACTTATACTGTTCCCTTCTCCGACGATAATATCCAAACCAACATAAAGTTCTGTGAGGGATTTTCCGATATCTTTTTTGGCCCTATGTGCTATAGGAGGGGGGCTTATTTTTGTTTCTTTTAGCCTCTCTGCGGCTTCTACTGCACCCCCTATTGGTAATATCCCTGTGTTTATACACTCATTCACGGTCTTGGGGGTGTAGTATAGATCACCGGCGGATAAATCGGAATTATCGGTTACATGTTTTAAAAAATAGCGTTCTTGCACATAGAAACAGTTAACAATTTCTGGCGGAGACATTTTGGTCTCCAGACTAGATGTTTGCAGTAATCTATGCATGACATCATCTTTTTCAAAATATGATAGAGAAGGAATGAATATTTCATCTAACTTAGATAAGTTGTAGTTGTTCTTTGCTAAGGAATACATTATATACAGGAAATTAGGGAGGGCTATTACAACTTCTTCCCCGGTTAAGGACGCTATAGACTTAGCAATATCTGGTATCACTTCTATACCAAATTTTTGTGCAATTTTTTTATCCTTTTTTGGAATAGAGTCTAGGAATTCACCTACGTTTTTGAGGTTTTCTTTGAAGGTTTCGTCTGAGCTGATCTGGGCTATGGCCTTTATTGAGTGCGTGCAAAAGGATCTTGCAAGAAATTCATCCTTTTTTGTGATAGCGGATATTATCGTCGCTACATCCCGGAGGGTCTCTATAAAAGTTTCTTTTGATGAACTGATCTGGACTATCTGCCCTATCACCGAATCACAGAATTCTATTACACTGCCTTCACTGGTTTCTGCGAGATTAGACACTATTCCCCCTACTTCTATGAGATTGTTTATGAATTCTTCATATGAGGGGCTTGATTTAGCTATGTCTCTGATCACTGAATTACAGAATTTTTTTGCAACCCAGTCATGTTTTTCTGCGAGAGGGGTTATTATTGCTTCCACTTCCCGTAGGCGGTCTAAGAAATTTTCTTCTGTGGGCTTGAATTTGGCTATGATGGGAACGGCGTTTTTGTAGAGTGTTTGCGCGAAGTCGAAATCTTTCTTTGCCGAGGAAGTCAGGGTATCTAATGCATCTTCAAAGATCCTTGTCTGTTCGTTTTTCTTGAATAGGTTCATGGAGTCTATCAAGGGGTTAATTGAATATTTAACGAATTCGTCTGCAACCCCTGCAGGGCCGTGATATTTCTCATATAAAGAGGAGTCATTTAGGATGGTGTCTATGTCGGCTATTGTTTTAAGGAATATGTTTTCTCGTTCTTGGTCTGGGAATATCCATCCATCGTTCGCAAGGTTTTGAGTAATTTGTATGAATTTCTTTACTTTTGGCCTGGAGTCTGTGTTAGTGTATTTTTTAAGAAAACGATCCAGACTATTTTCTGCTATAAGATATGAAATACGTAACAGTTCATTAAATGGTTCTATTCGTTGCTCTACACTAAAGGATTTCACTGCTTTAGTCAGGTCAAATATTAATTCTCTAGCAAAGTCGTGTGCAATTTCTTTATGTTTTTTTGGAATAGAATTTAGGAAGATACTTAGGTTTTCGAGGTTTTTTGTGAAGGTTTCTTCTGAGCTGATCTGGGCTATGGCCTTTATCGAGTGCGTGCAAACGGAGCGTGCAAGATATTCATCCTTTTTTGTGGTGGAGGATATTATTGTTGCTGCATCCCAGAGAGTCTCTATAAAGGTTTCTTTTGATGAACTAATCTGGGCTATATGCCCTATCACCGAATCACAGAATTCTATTACACTGCCTTCACTGGTTTCTGCGAGATGAGACACTATTTCCTCTACCTCTAGAACGTTGTTTATGAATTCTTTATATGAGGGGCTTATTTTAGTTATGTCCTGGATCACTGAATCACAGAATTTTTTTGCACTCCATACATGTTTTTCTGCGAGAGGGGTTATTATTGCTTCCACTTCCCGTAGGCGGTCTAAGAAATTTTCTTCGGTGGGCTTGAATTTGACTATGACTGGTATGGTGTTTTTGTAGAGTGTTTGCGCGAAGTCGAAATCTTTTTTTGCCGAGTAAACCAGGGCATCTAATGCATCTTCAAAGATTTTTACTCGTTCGTTTTTCTTGAATAGGTTCATGGAGTCTAGCAGGGGTTTAATTGAGTTTTTAACGAATTCGTCTGCAACCCCTGCAGGGCCGCGATGTTTCTCATATAAGGCGGAGTCATTTAGGATGGTGTCTATGTCGGCTATTGTTTTAAGGAATATGCTCTCTCGTTCTTGGCTGGGGAATATCCTCATGTCTATTGCAAGGGATTGAGTAAGGTGTATAAATTTCTTTACTTTTGGTTGGGAGTATCTGTCAGTGTAGTCTTCAAAATGATCTAGACTATTTTCTGCTATAATGTATGACCTGTGTAACAGTTCATTAAATGGTTCTATTCGTTGCTCTACACTAAAGGATTCCACTGCTTTGGTCAGGTCAAATATTAATTCTCTGGCAAAGTCGTGTGCAATTTCTTTATTCTTTTTTGGAATAGCGTTTAGGAATGTACTTAGGTTTCTGAGGTTTTCTTTGAAGGTTTCTTCTGAGCTGATCTGGGCTATGGCCTTTATTGAGTGCGTGCGAACGGAGTCTGCAAGATAGTTATCCTTTTTTGCGATAGAGGCTATTATCATCTCTAAATACTCCTGTTTAGTTCCCTCATCCACCTCCTGAAATCCAGTGTTCTTATTTAATATCTCCAGAATTTCTCTGTCGGCTTTACTAACCCCCTCTTTGAGGGATGCACCAACCTTATTCAATCCTTCTTTAATCTTACTGCCCAAGGATAGGATACTCATCCCCGGAGACTCTGTAATCGCAGATTCATCAAATAGATCCATAGATCCTTTTTTCTTTTTCCCAGAATCCGAAAGCCGTGCCTTACCAACATCCCGAATTCCAATAGGTCTATTATACTCCTCAGTCGGCCTGTAACCCCGTACCCGTTTACCTTTGCGTCTGTAGTCTCTTTCAATACCCTCCAACGAGATCACTCTGGTTATTTCCTTTGTGGGGTTGATGGTATGGGATAGATCCTGCATAAGGCTTTCATGCAGGGGTTTCATGCCAAAGGACATCAGGATCAGGGAGGATAATATGGTTCCTGTAGTCCGGTTACCATCTATAAAAAACTGTCCCCCATACAATTTACCCAGGATTTCACCGCAGAATTCAGCCAACAACTTCTCTGTTAACTGCTTATTTTCCGATATTTCCGCATCCACCCTCATACGATCTTTATTAACCCATTTAACATACTCTCCGAGCCCTTCCCCGTTCCTAATACCGAAATGATTCGAAATATCTGACTCAAATACAACACGATTAATCCTCTCCAATAAATCAGCAGTAATATCTAAGCCAGAATAGTCTTCAGCAATGGTCTCTATGATCTTAGTTATATCTATCTTCTTTCCGGGTTTACCTTCTTTCTCCTTAACTGCAGAGAGCGCGGCTTTCTCTGTTTTCTTCACGTCCGCAGAAAGCTGCGGCTTCGCTGTTTCTTCCTGCAGGGAAGGTTCTTTTTCAAATTTATCAATAAACCACTGTATCCGCTCCATATGTGGACTTTCCTTACCCTCAAGCATATGTTTGGCACTTTCGAGTAAACCTAAAAGTTTGGAGTTAGGCATGCCCCTTTTAAGCCCTTCAAAGAATAAGGCAGGATAGTCTTCAAAGTATGCATTCTTCATCCAGTAATCAACAAATTCTCCGGGAGTTGCCTTCCTCACCCGGTGGTCGAGATCAAGGAATACTGCTTTACCCTCCCTTATCTTAAACTCCGTCGGATCATCATCTGTCGTCCAGCCCACACCCTCTTTTTCAGTTGCCTTCCAGAGCCTTCCAAGTGATTCTGCCCAGGCTATTAAATGTTCGTGCGTCAACTCTCCACGCATTGACAAATCAAAGACAGTGGGGCCCACAATAAACTCCTCTATCCTGACACCTTCCATGTAACCGTATTGCTCTGGCACTATATCAGATAACCCTGAGTCTCCTGCCCTTCTGGCGTTTTCCACGGCTTTTTCGAAGCTGGAGCGATTCTCTTCAATAAAAGTCGATATTTTAACAACCACAGGTACCGTATCCCCCTCAGTTGTCGCAATCTCGAAGACATATGCTGCATAGTGAGGTCCAATATCCAAAAATTCAGATGCAATAGATTTTATCCTATCTCTTGGGATGACATTATAAATGGGCTCTAAATTTTTCTCTGCATAAGCGTGTGCCTCCTGAGACGTGCATCCCATATGTTTCCCATAAATCTTCTCATCTACATCTAATTCCAGCCATTTTATCTTTGAAAGACCTGCTTTTTCAGTCTCATATGCTCCGCCGGTTACGGAGGATAATGTAAGGCTGAGTAGGCGTTCATTTGCGTGTGTTGCGTTCTTTAAGGTTGTTATGAATCTTTTGAATTTTTCCTCTCCCATATCAGATATTTTTCCCATTAATTCATCTGATCTATATAATCCCCTGGGGGATTTTCGTATTTCTATTTCAGGATATTCTCTTATTAACTCAATGATCTTTTCCCTGATTTTTTCAGGTGTCTCCTCTGATTTAACCGTATTAACAATCCGTTGCAGGAATTTTTCTGTTATCCCCTGCCTTTTCACATAGACTTCATATTCATCCTCAATGTCAAGTAGGTCTTTTTGCAGCTCCCCCCAATCAGAGCTATTTAATCTCTCTAATGCGTCACTAAACCCAGACGTGCGCGGTGGATCAACGTGGTCGGTGAATCTATGAACATCTGATCTGTGTATTGAATTATTTATTATGTCTAATACATCCTTCTGGGATATTTCATCAACTGATACATCTTTCTCTTTTATAACCTGTAAGGCAGCCCTTAATATGCCCCACTTAACCCAGGACTTATCCTGATCCTTTCTTTTTTCCACCCGTTTGCGGGCTTCAATAATCTCTTCTCTATTATACTCCAACTCCTCGGGCACTTTCTTGTTTAGAACATGGCGAACAGTGCTCTCAGGTATAAGAAGCGTTTTACTGATTTCTGAATTATACAATGCATCCTCCAAGTATTTTTGCCATATAGCCAGATTCCTCACCAAACTCAGTCTCCTGTTAATCTCCGGGATCAGCTTCCCTGTGGTGTGGGTCTTCTTTAACCTGTCCCGGGTTTTTTCAACTGAGTCTTTTGTTTCCCCTGGGTTTTTAATCAAGTGATCTACCAACCGTTTCCTAGCTTCCACCCCCACTTCTATCTCCTCAGATGTTGCCTTATCCTTAACCTCCAAACGCAAAGCAAGTAAAATATTTTCCCTGATTTCAATCCCAAACTCATGGAAGGAAATCTCCTTTAAAGCCTCAACCGAATCTCTTATGGACTCAGGATGGGGCGTTTGAGGTTTCGTTTCTTCTACCATATCTGACTTTTTTATCTCATCCCCTAAACCAGAAAGCTTTGCTTTAACGGTTGATTTCCTAAACTGGGAAAGACCTGCCTTAACTGTTTCTCTAATCTCGGGTAGTTTTTCAACCTCTATGAGTTCATCAACAGTTTTCCTGACTAATTCCTTCACCTTATTCTGTATCCTTTTTCGGTTTTCTTTTATGGCGTTTACGTGGTCGATTCCCAGAATATCTCGGTCTAGGAAATGATCTATTCCGCAGTCCCTGAATAACTCCTGCATATCCTTCTCAAACCTAGATCGGATCCCAGAGATTCGGTCAAGCTTATCCTTCTCGCCTACGCCAACTGCCTCAAATGCCATGCCCTTCAGCATCATTCCAAGATATTGCGCATCTCTTAGGGAATATTCATTAACTTTTCTGCTGTCGACTGCAAGCTCCTCAAAAACCCGATTCTTTATGAAGTTGTTAGGTCTTAATTCCACCCGGAGTATGTCCTTTTCTTTATGTATCCTAACAAACTCTTCCATCGAAGCATACCTATCCAGTCTTCTGTCACACGTATAGAGCACCATCAAAGCGTTTGCCATATACTGGGCAGTCTTTAGTATCTCCGAACTAACCGTATCTGCTTCTACGGGCAGCCCAATGTTTATGTCAAGTGCAAACATACCGTCCGGCAGGAATCCATAGGATTCAATTAAGCGATATTGTATCCCCTGCGCTACCTTGTTTGGTTTTAATGCGTATTCATGAAGCGATGTATAGTCATAGCCATTGGGTATGTCAAATGTTTCAGAGACCTTGCTGAGTCGTTTTATATCGTAGAATGTATCCCTGAAATTAATGTATCTGCCTGAGAGCACATCTAGTGACTCAGGTATGTTGATGACACGCAGGATCTCGATTTCGGATCCGGTATCGGGTACGTACTTGATCTCCTTAGCCTGTTCATATATGTCCAGGAGGTCCTGCCTTATTTCATCCCTGCCTGCGCCCACCTTAAGGTTCTGTATCACATAATACATAACAACAGCTGTATATCCCAATGTTTTCTCTTTATCTACCCTTAACTCAGCTGCGATTTCCTTTGCTTCACTGAGATAGAATACATCCCCCTTAAGCACCGGACAGAATTCCAGCAATTCAGGATCCTCCTCAATTAATTTATCCAGATCTTTGTCAGCGATACCCTCGGGCTTTACCTTTTTCAGGTATAGTTTCTTTAATTCGTTCACGTCTTCGACTAATTCATTAAATCCTGCATCATCGCTTTCAGATAATAGGTCAAGTACCTCAGGTATCTTCATTAGATGGAATAGTTCCACGTACTTTTCCTCAGCGTTCAGGATTTTTTGCAGTATATTCCCCTCAACAAGCCTTTTGAGTAATCTGTTATGTTTATCCCTAAACCTTGGCATTATCAATGGAAGGGCGATTAAAAGGTTTTTAGATTTCACCTCACTGCCCCGGGCATTACGGAATATGCCCCCCTGGGATAGGATAATTATCTGCTTCGGCTTAAGCTGAGATATTACTGAAAAAATGTGTGCCTGAGGTGCATTCAATACGCCTTCATCTATTACAAGTTTCCCATCTTCCCTGAACCATCCGAGATCTTTGAATACCTCACTATCCCCTAGAAGTTCCTTATATTCCTCCCTGATGAAAAAGGCATCCCTCCCACTGTCATATGCAGCAATATTTTTTATCGCATCAGGTATAATCTCCTGGACATCCGAAGGAATTGAGGCATTCTCCGGATTTGACATGACCTTATCAAATACCTCGACACCCGAAAGCTGTGCTTTTTCTGTTTCTTCCGCGGAGGGTTTTTGGAGTATTTCCTTTAGGTCTTTTCCGTTAATTATGTCTTTTATATCTTGTTTTGTTTTATCTACAAATTTTTTACATGTCTTTTGCTTCTCTGGTATATTTCTCAGTTTAAGTATTGTTTCACCTGCTTTTTTATCCTGATTAAAAAATTCAACATCATCAAATATTCTTTTTACTCCACGGATATAGACCTCATTGAAATATGTCTCTAGGTTATTTGAAATGTCCTCATTGTATCCGTTGTATTTCGCCTTAAGCATGGCTCCAAGCCATTGCATATCTCTGAAAAGATGCGTGTATGTTTGTTCTGGGTTTGAATCTACTACACCCGTGTTATCTAGACCATAAATTAAATCAAATAACCTGAATTCAAGTCGATCATCTTCTTTTTTCCATGCAATGGCGTCACCACCCTTACTTATACCACTCTCTAACCTCTGATTGGAGGTATACAACATCATTAAAGGATAAGCTATATACAATCCATTGTTTTCTATTTCAGTACCCGAACCTAGAATACCTAAAGAAACATCCAAGGGATTAATTTCTCTGGAGGGCAATATACTATATTCTCCTATTTTTTTTGCAATAATTATTTGATTTGTGAAGTTCTCGGTTGGATCTGGTGCATATTTAATTGGTATGTGCGCTCCTTCGCTAATGCCGAATAAATCAATAATCTGGCTTGCAAAAACCGCGCCTGATTCTTCTCCGAAGTCCCCTCCTACTTCTATCTCAATACCGATTAATGGAAGGTGTTTTTTGTAACGGGATACGGCATTTAAATAGATTACTAACCCCTCTACTACATCGCCTTCTGTTTGCCTTTTCAGTCTATCTATCGCTATTAATTGAAGGGCAACACGATCTCCCTTTAAAAACCGGGTGTTTAATTGTCTTTCGACAATATCCACTATTTTCACTGCCTGATCTAAGAGTTCAATATCCTGCAATAATTCAGGGTTTTTATTTAACTGTGATTCGAAAAATTCCTTTATCAATTCTTTTTTGTTTTCACCACATACCTTCAAAACATAAAATAACTCATTTTTAATCCAGTTATCTTTTTCTTCACTTATCCTCTTTCTTATTTCTTTTTTTCGTTCAGAATCAAAAAACTCAGGATTACTGGAGGCTATATGATCAAGTGCGGTTACAGAAAATTTACGCACTTTCTCATCTCTATCCCAAAGTACCTTTATTAAATGATCAATTGACTTTTCAATCCCGGGAATTTTATTTCTTGCTATTCCTGCAAGAGCCCATGCAGCATATTCACGCACAACCGGATTATCCTCCTTAAGTGCTTCAATTAGATAAGAAATTACAGGTTCACCTACTTTTACAAGTGCATTGGCAGCATAATACCACACATTTTCATCTACATGCTCAAATGACTTAATCAAATAAAGAACATCACCTTCTCTAAACCCTTCTATAATCCCTTGCTCCAGTTTACCAACAATTTCCATGTATTGCTTATCTGTTTCAGGATCAATGCCTGCAAGCTTAAGGTGGAAATCTACCTTACTTGTATCCGAAAGCCTTGCTTTTTTTGTGGGTTTTATTTTTATATATTTATTGATTACGTAGTCCACATCCTCTGAATAATTTCCAGACAGACCTAAATCACCTTTTTTCTGAGCCCATGTTTTATCCCCCCCACGGTCTATGAATTGTTTAGCGTTTTTCTGTATCTGCTCTGGCACTACATCAATTTTTCGTTTAAGAACCTTGAAAACATTTTTTGCCAGCAAACCAACTAATTCAGAGATGCGTTGATTTTTCAAACCAACCGATTTCATATACCATATGACGCAGTCCCTAACCAACCTAAGTTCTTCATCAATTGTTGAGATAAATCGTTTAACATCGGCAATCCCGGCATTATCCAAACTACTTCTTGCCTCATCAATTGCTTTACGCGTCTCCAGGGGTTGTTTGAGATAGGAGATTGTAAGCAGCTCCCTGATGTCTTTCCCTGACTTGATTTCCTCTGCCGTAGCTCCTGATTTAACCTCGTTAAATAGGGCGATTAACATATTCTGCCGGGTTTCGACTGGGAGATTTTCAAACAGGGTTATTTCACCTTCCCTTGACCTGTCCAGTATCTCCTCCATAGTTTCTAGAGATTTTAGTGGAGGCGTTTTGGGCGGAATAAATTCTACATCTCTCTGAGGAACCGGGCAGATACGGTAAACCACATCCCTCCAATATTGCTTATTCTTGTTTTTTGTATTCAGGGTTTCATCAATTCTTTTAAGGAACTCTTTGAGCTCTCCTATGTAGGGTTTATGAGGTTTAGATAGGATCTTAATCAGAGTATCTCTAAGTTGCAGAGGATAGATCTCCTTTAACTTGGTGAAGATGTTCATAATTACCGTCTCATCAAGAACTTCATTGTCCACACCGAATTTACTAAGGCCGCCTACAATCTCTTTATCATCCACTCCACGGCTTAGGGAGTTATTGAAGCTCATTAATACACCTAAGGGATAGGCTATGCCTCGCTTTAAATATATGTTAAATAATAAGCCCTCGACGTATCCCTCATCTTTCATGAGGATATCCGGGGTTACCTTAAGCCCGTAACCGCGTGCAAGCTCTGCAGCCGATATAACAGACTCTGTAGAATATTTCTTTAAACCCCCCCCGGTCATTAACCTCTTGTTTATCGCATCCAAAGGTATTCCTGCATAATAAAATTCCATCAATCTCCTGAATTTATACTCCCTGTTCTCTACTGTCCTACTCTTGATACTGAACTTCATATCCCTTAGGAGCTTATTTTTCAGGAGCATGTAGTCATCAAGAATATCCTCACCCCCTGACGTATTTATCGCATCCAGGATATCCGGGTAATTCGCGAGCGATTTAATTGAATTGATTGGGAGGGATTTCTCTATCAAGGACAGTTTCTGGAATATAGGCCATCTGCTCTCAACCTTTTCCTTCCCCTTAAATGTCGACAAACCTGCCTTTATTTTTGTTTCCGGGGAGGGTTCTTCTGTTTCTTTTATTTCGGCGGGTATCTTCGCGGTTTCATGTTCATTCATTACAGGAGCAGTTTCATTGCCTGGCACTATTTTTTCATTGGATCCCCCCACACCCTCCGATGGTGGCATGTGTCTCCCTTTTCTCTCCAGACTTTTGGTAGATATTTCATCTGATTTTAAGTCTACTACTCTAACATCGACGTGTTGCTGAGTTGGGATGGCAATACCTGATATATGGAATTTATCGCGCTCCTTTCTTTCCGGATTTATCCTGAGTATGATGTCCAAAGGACCATTATAAGTCTTTGAGTCATCAGCAGGATGTATAAAAACTGTTGTCTGCATCTCATCAACAATTTTCCCCATTTCATTTACAGGCTTTAGATTTAACCCAAGGAATATATTCAATCCATCCCTGTTTAATTCTTCATTAATTTTAGGATCAAGTAGTGCAGTCTCAGTATATTCTGCATCAGAAAAAACTTTTAACATACCCTTATCTGTCCCAATTAAGTCTAATGTGGGATCAGCAATTATCCACTTCCTATTTACCATAACCTCAACCCATTGCTGTGTTATACGATCATTTTCTTCATCATGGATAAATAACTTTTTGCCTGTCAATGGATTTATAATATTTTTTATCATACCTCTCTGCGGAGCAATTTTTAACCCTGCTTCCTGGGCAAGCATTGCATAAACTAATGCGAGATGTAAGCATAATCCATATCCGGTCTCGACAACATCGGCTATATTCTGTTCAGCCCAACCCCTGTCATCTGCAACATATTTCATGACCCGATCCGCTAAAGAAGGATTTGTTCGCCCTATCCTCTCTTTTACATCCATAGGATTTATATATCTAATCGTCTCTCTCACTATCTGCATAACCTTTCTTGCTCTGACATCTTCAGACAACCCTCTTAAATCCCGTGCCTTTTGCATCAACTCCCCATTACGCTCTAATTTGCCACTATAATCAACCACTACCGGCGGCAGGAAAAAATTATCTCCAGATTTTATTTCAACCGGATTATGTGTAATTTGGATATTTATTTTGAGGGGATTTTTTTTAGAAACTGAGACACTTCTTGCAGTTACTCTAAAACCAGAATCCGTATTTGCTGTTTCTATAACTTCAGGTTTCTTTTCTCTGGATTTTTCTTCCTCAGGGGTTGGCATCGTTGCACTTTCAGGTTCCTTTCCTGTTTTTGTTTCAGTTGATGTAGTGTCTAACTCTTTTTCCGTCTCATCCGCAGAAAGTCTTGCCTTAATTGTTTTTGTGCTCTTCTGTATTTCTAACTCTTGCTCCTCTTTAAATCCCTCTAACTTATATAGTGCAAAATCCAACTCCTTCTGGCTTTCAAGATCTATGATCTCGGATATTTTACCGGTGTGGGTATCAAATAACACACTCCGTGATACTCCTCGCATATCATTTTTAGGCTTTACTTTATGGTTTCTCAGTGTTTCTTTTACCTTTTCCTTTACTATGGTATCTGCAGCAAATCCTGTGATAAGGGTTACATCTATATTCTTAAGGTCTGCGCCATTTTCTTGTAGACCCGATAACATGTCCTTTATGCTCTCCTCTGCATTGTTAATTAATTCAGCCTTTTTATCTTCACTAAGCATCCTGTAGAGATACTTGGGCACTCCACTTAAATGCACAAGCGATCCCCCAATATCTGGAGCATACATTGCCACTGCGACGCAATCAAATACTCCCCAGGCTATACTCAGATGTTTTTCATCGTTGGATCCCAGAAAAACAGGCGGCTTACCTGCGGTTACTTCAACCGCCTCTCCCTTACTCAAAAGATCATCCACTAACTCCTTGCCTACAGAT
The DNA here is from genome assembly GCA_030609775.1 of Candidatus Altarchaeota archaeon. Taxonomy (GTDB): domain Archaea; phylum Altiarchaeota; class Altiarchaeia; order IMC4; family QMZM01; genus JAUWTD01. The sequence goes on along the minus strand of JAUWTD010000011.1, from coordinate 902 downwards.
TCATCTTTACGGAATCCCCTCTGAATTATCTGCTCAACTCCAACCAGATCATCCCTAAACTGGAATAAACGTGCCTCAATGCTGCCCGAAGAAATCAGGAAATTATAGGTTTCTGCTTTACCCTCCTCCACTTCAAACGCCGAAAGCGCTGCCTTTTTGGGTTTCTCTTCTGCGATGCGGGATTTTTTCTCTGGATAGACGCTGTCTAAGTCATCTAATAGTTCCTTCCTTACCTTCTGTATCTGCCCCATATATGGGCTTTCCTTACGGTCATTGTCATATGAGGCTTTACCTAAGAATTCTGTTAAATCTTCTCTGGACGTTCCCTCAAGCATCATTCCGCTGCAAAGACCCTTGAAGAATTCGTCGGGATAGAGGTCAAGTAGGGGGTGATACGCTAGAATGAATTTATAGGGGGATAACTTTTCGATTGTCTTTAACAGACTCTCATCATCGAAATCGGTGAGTACGATATCCTCATTTTCTTTTTGCATTATATTGTAGAAACTGTATTTATAGGTCAGACCATACCCCTCTGATTCATTTCTTTTCCAGATTCTTGCCACCAGTTCCGCTAATAACTTAACCTGTTTTCTGGATGGTTGGTTTGTGAAGGCAGCACCCACTATCTTCTCTTCGATGTTAACTGGTCCCGCACAGCCATATTGTCTCGGGATGTTGTCAGGAAACTGCTCAGAAAGTTTTTTAGCGAGTTCGTAATGTCTTTTGAAGTCATAATTAAACTCCCCCTTACCAGGATTAAATGACGATATATTCAGTATGTAAGATTCCAGCTCCTCAACGCCCTCTCTTTGAATACCAAGGGAATATACCTGATATTTTTCCTCCTGCGTCATAAACTTAAATGAAATATTTTTAACGTTACTTAAATCAATTTCACC
>JAUWTD010000016.1 GCA_030609775.1 Candidatus Altarchaeota archaeon | reverse complement strand
TTCAAGCCGACACTCTACATCAATAATGAAACCTGCACGCCTATTCTCCTCAAGATGCAATCCATACATCGGCGTCCTGCCTACTATCGCAGCAGCAAGCGCCGAAGGACCACCTTCCCTATTCGTTCTTGCACCAATAACTGAATTAGCATAAGATACAGCAGAAGACTCACTCCAAGCAAGATGATCTCCAAAACATGGAAGATTACCTGCAAGATACGGAGTACAAGTACACGTTGCATCCACACCCATCCTCTTATAAGCGTCTATAACCCTAAGCTGCTTTACTGCAAAACCTTCAGAGAAACCCAGATCCCTCCACTCACAAAGATCCATACCAGCAGGATTCAAGGTAGCTAAGACCCTGGCTTTTGCACCCTGACTAGCCCACTCTTCAAGAAACTCCAAACCTGCATCACCAAGATTCCTATAACTTACACCAGCAACCTGAGCACTCTTTATCTCAACCATGCGCTCAGCACCATAAATCTCACCCAAGGCTACGAGAATCTCCATCGCCTTCTGAACACCCACACCCTCGCTTCCTCCAAGCATCAGTTCTTCTTTTTTTGTTAATTCCATCTATTCTCTATTCTCCTACATTCATCTTCCTGAATTTATCCACTGATTTACCGAACGGGATTGTAGCATCCAAACCAAGCTTATAAGTAACCCGATCCTCACCGACACAAGGATCAAGAGAGCTCCCCTGTTCATGTTTCATTACCATATCCAACCCGGCCTGAAACCTTGTTGCAATCGCCCACTCAACCTCACCCAAATCATATATGTCAATATCCTCATCAACAACAACCACATGCTTCATACTCGGATGCGCACACATCGCAGCATCAAGTGCTTTCTTACCGTCACCTGAATGCTTTTTTTCTATCTGCACAACCCCATGAAGCCAAGAACAACCCCCATGGGTCAAAAGAACATTCCTACATGAACAGACCTCCCCAACTGCTTTATAGATCACAGGCTCACGAGGCATACCCATCAACAACTCATGCTCCCTTGAAGCAGGCAAAAGAGCTTGATAAATCGGATTCTTTCGATGAGTTATGCAGTTTATCTCAATTACCGGTTCTTCTCTAACTGAATCATATGTCCGGGTTATGTCAAGGAAAGGGCCCTCACTACACCTTTTTTTGGTTATTTTACCCTCAAGAACTATCTCTGAATCAGCAGGCACAAGCAAATCACTGGTTTTACATTCAACAAACTCCAAACCACCTAAGGCACTTGCAACCGAGAGCTCATTAACCGAGATATCTGCAGCAATAGCAGCTGAAAGCAATACAGAGGGATCCAAGCCAATACATATAGCAACATCCAACTCACCCCCCGCACGCTCAATATACTTAAACAAATTCCTATGACATATCCGGGCCACTAACTCATTTTCTGACACCGGCGAAGCCCTATGAAAACTTGCATTAAAACCATATTCTTTATCCTTTACAATGAAAACACCCGCAGTAATATACGGCCCCATATCCCCACTTGTATATGTAGGAACCGGAATCTTTGACAAATCCACATCGTTTTCCACAACCTCCTGACAGACACCATCTTCTACAACATCAATTTTTCCCGGGTTATCAATTGCATTACTTATGGTCTCTAATAAATCCTTTTTTTCTACACCTATAGCGCGGGCAAAATTCTCCCTCGAACAACACACATTCCCTACAACAGAATACGCTGAATCCAAAACATTCTCAAATAAGACAACACGATCGCAGTTTCCCTGCAAAACCTGCGCAATCTCCAGATATGGATCAACCTCTTTTCCAAAAACCAACGGATCAATTTTCTTTAAAAAATCTCTAAGACTCATCTTCACCAGCCCACCTACTATACAGATTATGCTCCAGATCTAAAGCATCCAAAACCTTGCCAACAAAAAAATCAGTTACATCATCCAAGGTTACCGGACCATAATAATACGCCATATTCGGCGGCACAATCAATGCACCTGCCAACTTAAGCTTCTTCATGTTCTCAATAGCCGCAAGACTTAATGGCGTATCCCTTGGAACAACCACTAATTTCTTACCTGTCTTTAAAATATTTTCTGCAGCCCGGGTTATGAGATTACCACAAAAACCATTAGCTACTGCAGATAAGGTCTTCATCGAACACGGAACAACAACCATCGCATCAACCAGATTAGAGGAACTTGCAATATCTGCATCCAAATCATCTTCACCATAAACCCTACCTGCAAGATTCTTCAACTCCGCCATATCCACGTTCTCATACTCAGCAACCTTATATGCCGCATCAGAAACAATAAGGTACGTTGCATGCTCCCCTAAACACTCAAGAAAACGCTTACACAAAACAACACCTGAAGTCCCGGTCACAGCAACAATAAACTTCATATTCACCAACCATGCAAACATAGGTAGGTTAAAACAATTTCTATCATCCCCTACTGTTAACTATTTGGTTTAGCAGATAAAATATTGTTTGAATTATTGACTCATTTAGAGATTTTAGCTAAATTACATATAAATATTTTAAAGGCAAAATCCTCTAATATATTATTTATCTAATATTTTTTTTACCAAGATGCTTGCAAGATATGATGTAAGGCTACCTGAGTTCAGTTTAGATGAGGAGCGAAAGCTTTCTGAGATCGAGAACAAATTCCTTATGAAATACAGTTCCCGCCTCTCCCGTTTCAACAGAAGAGAGAGAGATTGCAAGGCAATAGAACTCCTACAAGACGAGTTCAATTACCTGGAACAACTATCTGACGAAGAGATACGTGAAAGACTCTCCTATGTTTCAGGATACAACAACATCGACTCCCTGCTTTGCGATGACAACATCGAAGAAATACTCATCAACGGAGCAGATACGCCTGTGATGATCTACCACCGGAGTCTTGGCAAATGCCAAACAAATGTCAAATTCCAAACCCCTGAAGAACTTGACCGACTCATCGAAAAGATACTGATATTCTGCGGCCTTACCAGCAAAAAACCCATCATTGACGTAGTGCTGCCAGAGGGACCACGTATAAACTGCACCCTACCTCCTGTATCCTTTAATAAGTCAGTTGTTACGATACGGAAATACCTTGAAAAACCCCTCACAATCATAGACCTGATAAAGAGCGGAACTATGACCCCAGATATAGCAGCCCTCATATGGGTATGTATTGACGGATTCGGGCTTGCTTCAAGAAACATACTCATAACCGGCGGAACCAGCTGCGGTAAAACTACCATGCTAAACTCTATACTCCCCTTCTCACGAGAACATGAACGAATTGTTTCAATAGAGGACACAATCGAAATAGACCTAAACTACTGCGGCGACTGGGTTAGAACAACAACCAGCGAATACGCCGACATGGAAAAACTTGTCGAAAACAGCCTAAGACTCAGACCCGATAGGGTCATCGTGGGAGAGGTTCGAGGCAGAGAAGCATTCAACCTGATTAATGCAATGAATCTCGGGCACACAGGGATGGGGACCATACACGCAGACAGTGCACGGGATGCAATACTGAAACTTACCTCTCCTCCAATGAATGTAGATCCCAGAATGCTTGTAGTAGTTGACATGATTATCGTTTTAACAAGATTCCATGAAGGAAAGACAAGCAGACGCATGGTCACCCACATAGAGGAAGTTGGAGGTCTAATGGAGGGCCAAATCCAGCTGGGTTCAGTGTATAAATACAATGCAAAATCAAAGAAAACCGAGTTTTCAAGATTCCCTGCAGTAACAATAAACAATATGGCAGACATATCAGGGTTAACCCCTAAGGATGTTATGGATGAGATACGGAAACGTGAGATAGTCATAAAATATCTTGTTGCTAAGAATGTCAACAACCTAACTGATTTCATAAAGTTTATACGAGCCTACTATGCTGATCCACAGAAGATCCTGAAAATGATCAGAGCTGAGAAGCGTTTAATTAAAAAAATGTAAGGATTTAAATGAATCTAGAAGAAGCAACTGAAGGCAATATGCGATTTTTTATACCTGTGGTTGATAGATTAACTAAAAAAAATGTTGTTTTCTATAACCCCTATATGGAGCTTAACAGGGATATTTCTGTTGCGGTAGCAAAAATTGTAAAACCAAAACATTTTTGTGATTTGCTTTCTGGTTCAGGGGCAAGAGGGATCAGAATAGCTCAAAGCATTGGCTGCAAAACAACTGCTAATGACTTAAACCCCAACGCAGTTAAACTCATCCAAAAGAACGCAGAACTCAACTCGACGAAGGTTAACATAAAAAACATGGATGCAAACGTTCTCTTAACTCAAGAGCGGTTTGATTTCATCGACATAGATCCTTTTGGAACACCAGTGCGCTTTATTGATTCAGCATTAAAGTCAATACAGAACCGGGGCATCCTGGCGGTGACTGCAACAGACACATCAGCCCTCTGCGGAACCTATTCCAATGCATGCAGGAGAAAATATGATTCCATACCTCTTAGAACCGACTACTACAATGAACTCGGCTTAAGGATACTTCTTGGATATATTGCAAGATCTGCATTAAAATACGACCTAAAAATAGATCCATTGTTTTCTCACTGCACAAGACATTACTTCAGGGTTTATGTAAAGGTCAGTAGATTAGGTGCCAGAACAAAACAAATGCTCTTTAATCTCAGATATCTGCAGCACTGCTTTAAATGCATGTACCGTGGGTTTACTGGCCTTGAAAATATGAAACCTGTCTGCGACTGCGGCGGACCCTTGAGGTCGGCCGGTCCACTATGGACTGCAGGTTTTGCAGATCCTCTATTCTGCGGTGAGCTTGAAGAACAGATAGATAAAATGGATTTAGGTACAAAAAATGAGTCAATGAAGCTGGTGGGTTTAGTTGAAAAAGAACAACAGGTTGAGGTACCCTACTACAATATACATGATATTTTCAAGAGATTGAAGTCCCCTGCACTTCCAACGGATGAACTAATTAAGAGGTTGCAGGGTGATGGTTTTACTGTGACGAGGACGCATTTTGCATATTTGGGGATACGGACTGATGCAGGTGTTTCAGATATGTTTCGGCTGTTTAAGTAATGGTTTTATATTATTGCATCTAATATACAATAACAAATATTATTTATATTTTATTATTGTGTATAACTTGGAATATGGAGTCAAACCCTAAGAGGTCTGGTGTAGGTATGATGGTTTCTGGTGAGCTGCCAGAGAACATAGATGAACTCCTTAAACATATATTCTGGAAAGACCCATCCCTTGCCCAGATAGCTAAAGAATTCCTAGACCACATAAAAGACTGGAGTAGATCAGATTCACCCTACACAACATCCGAGTGGAGATGCTACTGCATAAAAAAAGAGATCACCCAGAGCAGATACCACAACATGTATAAAAGACTAAAAAACTTTGGAATGATAGAAAAAACCTACAACAAAAACAGAGGCATACACGAAATACACCTAACATATACCTTCTCAGAATACCTATCAAAGACGGCAAAAATATGGGAAGACTACATTTGACGACTACATTTGACGACTACATTTGACGACTACATTTGACGACTACATTGACCTTATATCGGAATAAACACACTCAAAATCAATTTAAGCCAACCTAGATAAGGAATAGTAATCCAGCCGCGCGCAGTCAACTGAGCATCCGTTACAGGAAGGGCTATGTTAACACACTGATCACTACGAGGATTATTATCTCCTTTTGTTATATACATGTTAAAGTCCCCTGATTCAGGGAAATCCTGATACAGACACCTACCTCCATCAATGCAGTCCCTAACATAAGGAATATATCTTCCATTAAACTCCTCCACACTAAGACAATCCAATACCCCCTCCACTGAATCCACCTCCCAATCCTTGACTTTAACAACACCAACAATCCTGTGAATAATAGGAGGCGCACCCAACATATGCTGTTTATCTCTCTTATAGATTATAACATCCCCCAGTTCTGTTTTAGAGAAGAAATTATGGATAGTGCCCTTACCATCCGGGGTTATTGTAACAACCATATCGCCTTTAGCAAACCCGCCCCTCATAGGAAACGTGCTAATCTCCTCATTTGAGACATTATTAGAAAGAAGCCAATTTTGCCATTCATCACTGGTATGGAGCATACTTCCCGAAGTAACCGCAACCAAAGGTATAAGCATGCCAGCCCCTAAAAACAGCTTAGATACTACAACAATCACTACAAGGGTTGCTATAACCTCCCCGATATCACGGACCCAAACCTTAACCTTCGGACTAATCTCCATATCTTCTTTTACTTCTTGAAATATATTAATTAGAAGACAAATTTATAAAAACTCATAAAAATGACGTGTCCAATAAGACTGCAGAAGGTGACCGAATCAGCAACATTCAAGTACTCCAAGCTTGCAAAAGACAAAGAGATAGATCTTACGATAGGGCGAACCGGTTTCGATACTCCCCAGATCATAAGAGATGCAACAAAGAAAGCCCTTGATGAGGGAAAAGTTCATTATACCACTTCAAAGGGTATCCCCGAGTTAAGGGGGCTAATATCAAGGAAACTCAAAGAAGAAAACAAAATCCCTGGCCTGGACAAAGACAACATACTGGTTAGCGCAGGAGCAAAACACATCATCTACGAAGCCATTATGAGCATTATCCAGCGAGGGGATGTGGTGGCTTTGCCAAATCCTTCATGGGTAAGTTATGAATCCATAATAAATCTTTCAGAAGGAGAGATCGCATGGCTTCCATTGAAACCAGAGAAAGGGTTTATCCCAGATGACGATTTTTTTTCTGCACTAGAAAACTCCCACCCCAAACTAATAATGCTGAATTCACCGAACAATCCCACCGGGGCAGTCTATCCAGAAAAAATAATCAAAAAAATCGTGGACATAGCACAAAGAAATGAATCAATCATACTATCAGATGAAATATATGAAAAGATAATCTATGAAGGAGAACACTTCAGTGCCGGAACCATATATGAAGATACTATAACAGTTAACGGGTTTTCAAAAGAGTACTCTATGACCGGCTGGAGGCTGGGTTATGCAGCATCTCCTAACATGGAGCTAATTAACCGGATGAGCCTCATACAGGCGCAGACCGTATCATGCGCAGTTTCATTTGTACAATACGGTGCATTAGAGGCATTCACAGATGAAGCCAGAGAAGACGTAACCTGCATGGTTGAGGCACTCAAAGAGAGAAGAGACTACCTGATTAACAGATTCAAGAAAACCAAGGCGGTTATAGAGAAGCCTTCCGGCGCATTCTATGTTTTCCCGTTTATCGAGGGATCAGATGACCTGCTTTTTGCAGACAGCCTAATGGAAAACGGCGTTGGAGTAATCCCGGGAAGCCCATTTGGCTCATCTGGCAGGGGATGTATACGTATAAGCTACGGCGCTACTGGTTTGGATGAACTGGAAAAGGCGGCGGATAGAATCGAGTCTGCGCTAAAATGAGCGTTGATTATGGTTTTATAGGTCTTATAGGCATAATAGTTGCAGCAATTCTGATACTATTGACTGTTTTAATGCTAATCGGTGTCTTGCTAGGTTATCTAATGATAAAAAATGGCAAGATAATCCTCCCTAGATTGATGCTGCCTCTCTGGGATCTCATATATCTGCCTCTAAGAAAGATTTTCAACTGGCTGGGTTTCAACGAGAAGATAATAGCTGAGATAAACGTAGAACTTAGGAATTTAGCGTATGCAAACAAATTTAAACAGATACCCTCTATAGATAAAATCTTGTTCCTACCACAGTGCTTAAGAGCTCTAGACTGTATAGCAAGCTTAAGTTCTACTGAGGGGATAATCTGTAAAAAATGTGGTGCGTGCCCTATTCCTAAGATAATGGAATGTGCATACTCTATAGGCTACAAAAAAGTATATATAACACCTGGAAGCAGTTTCGTTAAGAGGATAATCAAAAAGGAGAAACCTAAGGCTATTTTTGCTGTGGCATGCTTACATGATCTCAGTTTAGGTGGGCTTTTAATATCTCACTTCGGAATAGTTGGAAGAGCCATTCCTCTGCTCAAAGATGGATGTATTTGCACAGAAGTGGATGTGGATCAAGTTATAAATGAGTTGAAAGAATACAGGTGATCAGATGAATATCTATGACTTAATCGGAATATTTTCTGTTTTGTTTATCGGAATTATGCTGGTTCTACTTGCAATAGCCTTGACGTTAGGTTATATTGCAATAAAGAAGGGCCTTATTTTTCTCCCGGGGATAATTTTATGGGTTTTAACCGTATTTTATATTCCAGCCAAAAAGATATCAGGCATTTTTACCGATGACATAGTCATCGATAAGATCTGTGTAGAGGTAATGAACAAGATTAACGAGAAATATTTCAAGGAGATAGAATACAAGGATAGAACAATTTTCATTCCACAGTGTTTAAGAAGTGTAAACTGTCCCGCAAAGATCAACTATTATGGATTAAACTGTGTTAGCTGTGATAAATGTTGTATTGCGAAGATAAAAAATAAGGCAGATGAGCTGGGATACTCTCTTTGTATAATCCCTGGAAGTAGATTTATACCGCGAATCCTCAATAAGATTAATCCAAAAGCAGTATTATGTGTTGCATGCCCAATAGAGTTAAATGAGGTAATGGCTATGCTAAGCAACAAAAATATGTGTGTACAAGGCGTGACTCTGCTCAAAGACGGATGTGTTGAAACAGATGTCAATATAGATGAATTATTTCATGTTATGGAACTTTCATTAAAATGAACATAGAAGAGATAGAAAAAATTGAGGAAAAATACTATGCAAACACATTCTCACGACTTCCAGTGGCAATGAGCAAGGGGAGGGGGATGTACCTATATGATGTGAACGATAGACGATACCTTGACATGTTCGCAGGGATCGCTGTAAACTCACTGGGCCATTGCCACCCCGAGATTGTTTCCACAATCAAAAAGCAGTCAAGTCTTCTAATGCACACATCAAATTGGTTATACACCCTGCCCCAACTAGAGCTTATACAGTCCCTATCTGAGTTAACCGGACTCAAAAAGACATTTATAACAAACGATGGCACAGAGGCTGTCGAAACTGCAATGAAACTTGCAAGAAAAACAACAAACAAAAAAGAAATCATAGCAACAGAGAACGCATTCCACGGGAGAACCATGGGCGCACTCAGCCTCACCTGGATAGAAAAATACAGAAAACCCTTCATGCCTCTGATACCCCACACAAAATTTGTGGAATACAATAATTCCGCTGCGCTAAAAAAATCAATCACACAAGAGACCGCAGCAATCATCCTTGAGCCTATACAAGGCGAGGCCGGAATCATAATCCCTGATAAAGACTACCTCTCCGAGGTTAGAGAGATAACACAAGAAAAGGATGTATTACTCATACTCGATGAGGTCCAGACCGGATTTGGCAGAACCGGGAAGATGTTCGCATTCCAGCATTCAAAGATAAAACCAGACATACTCTGCTTAGCGAAAGGATTAGGCGGAGGATTCCCTATAGGTGCAACGGTCTTTGACTGCGAAGACTTCGAGCCCGGACAACACGGGGGAACATTTGTAGGCAACCCCCTTGCATCAAGTGTTGCGAAAACCGTTATCGATGTGATAACAAGAGAAAACCTTCCAAAGAATGCCGAAAAAATAGGAAACCACCTTATGGATGAATTAGCGGGTATGGGTATGAGTGTTCATGGAGAAGGTCTCATGATCGGAATCAAGGTAGAGGACGGTAAAAAGACGGTGATGGATCTCATAGAAAACGGCGTCCTTGCAATATATTCAGAAAACACTGTAAGACTGCTGCCTCCATTAATAATCAACAAAAAGCATGCGAACGAATTCCTAAACATAATGGACTCAATTAATCAATAAACATCTAAAAAAATGGCAAAGAAAAAACCAGGAAACCCGCAGCCAACCCTGCCCCCTACACGAGGAATACCTGCAGACGAGAGTATGTGGATTCCACGCCACTACGGAAAAGAAATAAGAGAAAAAGGCGGTCTAGATAAGACAATTATCTGGGGTATTGAAGACATAACTGATTTCATCTTCCCTAAAAAATATCAGCCAACATACTTTAAGGTAGCATCAGATTTCCTTAAGATCGTGCTTGAAAAAGATGAGGTAACAAAAAAAGAGATAACAGAATTCCTAAACAAAAAACAGTATTCACGATCAACACTAGAAAACAAGATCATACCCAAACTCGTACGATTCGGCCTAATAAAAAGAGAGAGAAGCCTAGAGGGCACATTAAAGAAAGGACGCTCCCTCATACTTACAGAATCTCTCACATTCACAAACTACCTTGAAAGAATCGCATTCGCATGGAATTCACAGGTTTCAACAGCAAGAAGAAACAAAGCAAACCAAAATTCCGATGAAGAAATCAAACCTATTTGACGACAATACCTTTAGGTGTTATCTTATATGAGGCATATCCTCTCTTTTGTTTCGTCCACCTCATCTTACTAATCTGCAGATTCAGGGTGTCCGTATTTGAGTCCAGGTGATGGAATCTTATGACCCCGTCAACAAGATACTCGGCCGTCTTCTCAAGGCTTTTTATGTCTTCAGCATCCTCCGAAATAAGGATGACTGTTATATCCAAATCCCTCAGACGATGAATGAACATATGCAATGAATCCTTGCTGACGCCATAGATCATGTAAGCAGATAACGAATCCACAACCAACCTTTTCGCCTTAACCAAGGGAATTATCTCATTTAGCCGACTGAAGAATATCTCCTCTCTTTCATGCTGCGTGACATTGTATCTGCTCTCCCTGACTGCTTTTTCTATTTCATCAATCCGGTCTCTGAGCATCGCGATTCTGTTATCTAAATTATTGGTTGCCTTACCGTTCTCCTCTAATTGCTTTCTCTTTTTAACCAATGCATTTATCTCCTCTTCCACCCGCTTCCGCTCTCCAAGATAAAGGTTACTTTCTATTGTGAAATACTCAAGTATCACCAGTTTATTCTTCTTCTCAAGCTTCCTTAGATCAAATCCAAGCTCCTCCCCGCTTAAGAGAATACTCTCCCGGGGTTCATCAAAGCTTACGTATACACCTACTTCCTTATTTAATGCACCTTCACAAAGAAAATGAAGAGAAGTAATACTCTTCCCAGTGCCTGGCGGACCTGAAATAAGAATACAAGAGTTTTCTGGGAGTCCGCCGCATAATAAGTCATCCAACCCCTTGATCCCGGTAGACACTCTTTTGATTGCCATAATCTTCAATCTACTTTCTGGATTTTTTAACAGATTTCTTCTTTTTTTGTTTCTCTTCAGAGAGCTTTCCAAACTGCCTTACAAGACCTTCTATATTATGGGCTATGTCAAGGCCTGCCGAAGTCAAGGTCACAGTCTTTATCCTGCCCGTCTTCTTGAATTTAACTATCCCCAACTCCTGCATATGAGATAAGATTTTAAGGGTGTGCGTATACGTGCAGTCCGTTTCCTTAGATATAATCGATGCATACTTGCCTGATGATTCATTCAGGCTTAAAATAATGCGTGTAGGTTTATCATGCAAAAAAAGATATAGACTCCTATCTTTATGCTCTATTGAATCCACCATTTATACAACCCCTTATAATAAAAAAACCAGAATCTATTTCTTGGATCCGGAATCCTTTACAAGAACCTTTCTAAACTCCATCCAATCCCCTTCAAGCTTATCAACAGCAGATTTCAACTCCTTCATGGCATCATCAGCTTCCAAATGCAATCTATAACTTTTTATGAGCGGATGAGGTTCATAAAAATAAGCATCCACGCCATTATCAGCTAACACCCCTGCCAAAGCATTAGGCAACGTCTTATAATCAAATTCAAGCTCTATACTCTTCTTTTTTTTCTCGATGAATTTAACTTCCATTTTAATGAAATAATATAAGAAGAGGCGTATAAATATAGCTTCTGTTTTAATCATATATTCAATTAGTAAGATACAATGAAACTTTATCCGGAGTGTGTTCCCTGTATGCTTAAGAGATCTTTGCTTTTCTGTGAAGGAGAAGATGACAAAAAAAAGATAGATATGTTAAGGCGACTATGCCAACTATGCTCTGAGAGGATATCCGATGACATAACAACGACAGCTTTAGCGTATGAGCGAAACAAGATAATAGAAGAGTTAACTGATAACATTGATCCACTTCGAGGATTAAAGGATACAAGCTTCGATGCGGCGTTGAAACTGTACCCTAAGCTAAAAAAATATCTCGAGGAAGAAAAAGATGCGAAAAAAAGATTCGGGCGCGCACTCAAAATAGCTCTTGCAGGAAACATCATCGAATTCGGCGCACACGACCACAAAGTAGATCTCGGAAAGCTTGAGGAACAAATATTCGAGGTGCTTAAAGAAGATCTTGGCATAGATGACACAGAAAAAATCTATGAAAAGGTTAAGAACTCAAAAGAAATACTTTATGTAACAGACAACGCAGCAGAGATAATATTTGATAAAATACTCATACATGAACTTATGAACTATGCAAAGGTTTATGTGAGCCCCCTGTCCCGGCCAGTACAGGATGATGCATGCGAAGAAGAAATAAAGAAGGCAGGAATCGACAGGCTGTGCGAAATAATCCTGAGGGGGAACTTTCTTGGCATATGGTTTGAGAAATGCACGCCACAGTTCCTCAAAAAATTTGACGAAGCCGACTTCATAATCGCAAAAGGCATGGGCTGCTATGAAACCCTCACCGACTACCCTGAACGCCTGACTGGAAGAATAGGGCTTTTGATGAAGGCAAAATGCCTTCCAGTGGCAAGAAACATCAATGTACCCCTAGGCTCAACTGTAATAAAGATTTTATGAGACTCTATGATCTACCATACCTAATCTTCAATAAAAGAGTCAATAAAAGAGCAGAAAAACCAAAGATATTGGCTGCGATGATTATATTGTCTTTCAGATGCAGACCATAAAGAAGCCACAAAAAGATACCTGCCATAAGACATAAGATCATCATAGAAGAGACATCATCCATCTTCTTTGTTCTAACACCCTGAATAATCTGAGGGATAAATCCAATGGATGTCATTGCCGCAGCAAACAAACCCACTAGATCCCAAATATCTGCCATCTTGAATATCTCCTGGATATATAATTGATATACTCCTTATATTTAACATACATTTTATAATTAATATAATTAACAAGGTGATGGAACAATGTCTACAATAATTTTCGGTATACTGCTGGTTTTAGTATTTGTCTTTGTTTTGATGTATAATGGTCTTGTGACGATGAGGAACAGGGTGAAGAATGCATGGGCGCAAATAGACGTCCAACTGAAGAGAAGATATAATCTAATACCTAACCTTGTGGAAACTGTGAAAGGATACGCAACCCATGAGAAAACAGTTTTCGAAAATGTCACCAAGGCAAGATCTGCTGCAATAAATGCCTCAGGTGTCGGAGACCAGGCGCAGGCAGAGAACATGCTAAGTGGGGCGTTAAAGAGCCTGTTCGCGGTCTCAGAAAACTACCCCCAACTTAAGGCATCACAAAACTTCATGATGCTCCAAGAAGAGCTTGCAGGCACAGAAAACAAGATAGCCTACTCAAGACAGTTCTACAATGATTCCGTGATGCTATTTAACACCAAGATACAACATATTCCCTACAACATAATTGCAAACTTATTCGGCTTCAAGGAAGAGAACCTATTTGAAATATCTATTGCAGCCGAGAAAGAAACACCTAAGGTGAAGTTTTAAAATAGGTGATATATATTATATCTATATAAAAAAATGGTTTTTGGTATTGGAGCAGGGAAAATCGAGATTACTATAGATGCTGTCAAGTTTCTCGGAGGCACAACAACAAGAATCGAATGGAGTATAGAAGCAGCTTTAGATATGCCAAAAGCGTTTGATATACGGAAAAAGGTCCAGGTCTCTATCACCACTTAAAAGAGGTTAAAAAAATAAGAAATGGAGCACGTAAATATCTATGATCAAATATCCTCGAATAAGAGACTTTCATATCTTCTATTTGTTGTATTCTTCATTATCTCGTTTATACTTGCATTCATAATCAGCGAATTCTTTGGAGGAGGATACGCTGGAACAACAATCATACTTATTCTGGCTGTGATATGGATGCTTTTTAGCTACTACCTGGGAGATAAAGCAATACTTGCACTAAACCATGCGCAGGAAGTCAAGAAAGAACAATACCCTCACCTATACCATACAGTAGAGGGATTAAGTATCGCGGCAGGCGTTCCAATGCCGCGGGTTTATGTGATAAATGACCCTGCACCGAATGCGTTCGCAACAGGAAGAGACCCAAAACATTCATCAGTCGCCGTAACAAAGGGTTTAATGGATCGTCTAAAACGCATTGAGTTAGAGGGTGTGTTAGCGCATGAACTATCCCATATAAAAAACTATGATATACGCTATATGACTCTTGTCATGGTGATGATTGGATTAATCGGGATATTAAGCAGCACCATATTCCGGATGCTTTTTTATGGCAGAGGCAGACATAATAAGTCTGGAGGTGCACTCATCCTAGTGGGGATACTTTTCGCAATAATTGCGCCGATCATAGCCAGGATAATACGGCTTGCAATCTCAAGGAAAAGAGAATACATGGCTGATGCTTCAGCAGCGCTGATTACACGATACCCTCAAGGTCTTGCAGATGCTTTAAAGAAAATAGAGGCAAGCCACGTACCTATGGTAAAGGCAAACCCTGATACTGCACCATTATACATAGCAAACCCTTTTGCAGGGAAAAAAGAGTTATTTTCTAATCTATTCAGCACCCACCCCCCAATAAAAGAACGAATCAAAATCCTGGAGGCGATGTGAATATCTATTTAGAACCAGGCCTTCAGATTATCTATTTAGAACCAGGCCTTCAGATTATCTATTTAGAACCAGGCCTTCAGATCCCTTTGCGTGAACTCTTTTATGACCTTATCTAAATTAATTGCGGCTTTTTGTATCCTATCCTGAGAAAACTCATGGTCACCGCAGAGAAAAGAAACCAAAGAATCTTTGTCAGGGGCCTTCCATTCCAGACAATAATCATCCGTTGTCTCTGGGTTAAGAAAGATCTCCCTGATCGCATCAATGTCAAAGTCGATGTCAAGTTCGTTGATTCTATCCTCTTTAACAATCTTGTAGGCCTTTTTTGGGCCTATACCCTTAATCCCCGGACCGAAATCTGTTCCAACAAGGATTGCAATATCTATTAATTGTTCTCTTGAGATATCTAGCTTTTTTAATACCTTATCTAGGTCTACAACACTTAACTCTTTTTTGCTGAGTGTCAGATCCCTTACCATATGCTGCGCCCCAAACAAAAGCACATCATAGTCTTGGCTACCTACACCCCACGCATCGCCCTTCATACATAAATAAGCGCACTGGGCTTCACCTTCAGACGGGGCATGAATATATGGGACCCCCATATAACCAAGAAGCCTCTTAGAGTCTGAAAGCATATCCTCAGTAAACCTTGATGTCCTGCTCGCAAACTTTTTTGCGTCCTCAAGCCGGCCTTCCTCTTTGGCTTTAACCCATTCTTCTCTTGCTTTTTCCTTTGCTTTTACTCTGCATTCAATTGTATTCTTCTTTAAAATAGGGGGTTTCCCATCGAATACATAAACCGGTTTAATACCATACTCCAAAAGCCTGATCGTTCTGTATAATAGACCGGAGAGATGAGATGTAATACGCCCCTTCGAATCCATCAAAGGGGTACCATCTTGTTGCCTGATAATAGAAAGAAACTGGTAAAGGAAATTTAATGCATCCACAGCAATGACTTTACCTTTCAAGTCATGGAAACCTAGGGGATACTGCTCTATTATATTCCCCAAATTCACCCCCATTTTTTTTTAGATTAATTCAACATTACCATAGTCTTTTGCGATTTTTCTTTGCTCTATGTGACCACAGCTAGGACAGGATAGTTTCCCAGGTCTTCCTTCATCCTTATCCAACGGATACCTGCAGCGTTTACAGAAAGCCTTTACAACACCTAAAACATCATCCTTGGTTGTTAAATCAATCAAGCCATGTTCTATCCTGATTATCTTGCCTTTGACTATGTCCCCGATGCCGAATAAATCATCTGGCTTCTCCACGTAGCTTTGAGCTATGTTAGACACATAAATACTTGTCTTCGCATCAATCTCACCTTTAATGCCTTGAATCTTCCTTGCGATCACAGTGACCATATTCTTCCTTATGCCTAAAACATCACCAAAGATAACGTCTCCCTCTTTCAGTTCACTAGGCATCTTCGCATCAACCTTTGCGGTATGGTTTTCATGATCCAGGATGGCTTTACCTATGTTTGACGCATATATCCTCCCATCATCCGAATAGGTTCCCTGGCAAGGAACAAATTCCTCTATCGTTCCAAGATAATCTCCTATAACCTTCATACTCTCTAATTTTTCACTCATTTTCACACCAATAATATTATTTTAGATTTATACCTTATTATTCCCCTATTTTGTTCTACTATGTCCTATTATGTCCCTTCCTCCCAGCTACTAAGGTATTTTTTCTGTCTCTGTGTCAGCTGATCTATGCTAACATTCATGGTTTTCAGTTTCAATGAGGCTATATTGTCATCAACCTCTTTTGGGATCCTGTAGAGTCCAGGGGATAAACTATTTTCAAGAAGATACTTTACCGACATTGCCTGATTAGCAAAACTCATATCCATTACCTCAGACGGATGACCTTCTGCTGCAGCAAGATTAACAAGCCTGCCTTCAGCGAGCAAATAGATATGCCGTCCATTCTTCAGGGAATACCTTTCTACATTATCCCTTATTGTCTTCTTTCCCGTTGAAAGATTCTCAAGATCCGAAATATTTATTTCAATGTTGAAGTGGCCCGAATTTGCAAGGATTGCGCCGCTCTTCATAACTTCATAATGCGCTCCTCTCAATATATCTGCATTCCCGGTTACTGTAAGAAAAATATCACCTATCTTTGCAGCATCTTTCATTTGCATAACCCTAAAGCCATCCATCAAAGCCTCAAGCGCTCTTACCGGATCAGTTTCTGTTACCACAACATTAGCTCCCATGCCTCTAGCACGCGCGGCGACACCTCTACCACAGAAACCATAGCCTGCAACAACAAAGGTTTTCCCTGCTATTAACACACTTGTAGCCCTTAAGATGCCGTCCAATGTAGACTGACCTGTACCATATCTGTTGTCGAAGAAATGCTTTGTTTTTGCGTCATTAACATCCACTACAGGATACTTTAATGCATTTTCCTTATTCATAGCCTCCAACCGAATTATTCCTGTTGTTGTTTCCTCGCAGCCTCCTCTAATATCCTTAATTAATTCCGGCCTATTCTTGTGTATCATGAATACAAGATCTCCGCCGTCATCTATCGTTATCTGCGGATTAAAATCCAATACCTTGTTTATATTCTCATAGTATTCCTCCTGAGTCTCACCTCTCCAAGCATAGATCCGCACACCATCTCCTGCGAGGGCAGCTGCTATATCATCCTGGGTTGACAGAGGATTACATCCAGTTATCGATATCTGCGCGCCACCTGCTTTTAAAGTCTTCACAAGGACTGCTGTCTCTTTTGTGACATGTAATGCAAAACCGACCCTGATATCTTTTAAGGGTTTAGTCTTTTCAAATTCTTTTTTTATTTCCATCAATACAGGCATATGTTCCTCAGCCCATTCAATCTTAAGTCTTCCTTTATCTGCTAAATCAATGTTTTTTACTTTATACATCCTGAATCAACTTATTTATCGGTTTAGTTGAATATAAATAATGAGATTAACGGAATCTAACGGAATCCAAAAATGAAGGTAAAAATAAACGGTACGATGGAAGAATACCGAACTGTCTGGATGACTGATTCAGTAATTTATATGATAAATCAACCGAAACTACCTGCGTGTTTCCAGATATATGGGTCAGATAATCACAGGAAAACAGCGAAATCTATTAAAGATATGATAGTGAGAGGTGCTCCTGCAATCGGAGCCACCGGAGCATTCGGAATAACCCAGGCAGCAATTGAGTTTAAAGGAGATGATTTCTCTTGCTTCCTAAGGCATATGGAAGAGGCCAAGAAAACACTAAAAGACGCAAGACCCACAGCATATGACCTATTCTATGCGATTGATAAAATGAGTGAAGAAATAGATAAGACCTCATCTATTAAAGAGGCAATATCCCTGCTACAGGAGGCTTCCTTAAACTATGCAAACGAAAGCACTGAAAGATGCAGATTAATCGGAGTAAACGGCGAGAAACTAATCAGAGATTCTTCAAGAATACTCACACATTGCAATGCAGGGGCTCTTGGATGCGTTGACTATGGAACTGCTCTTGCCCCGATAAGAATAGCGAACGATAACGGAAAAAAACCCTTCGTATTCGTTGATGAAACAAGGCCAAGATGCCAAGGCTCACGGCTTACTGCATGGGAGCTTATACAAGAAGACATATCTCATTCAATAATTGTTGACAATGCAGCAGGATACCTTATGCGGAAGGGTGAAATAGATCTTGTGATTGTCGGAGCAGACCGGATTACCTCAAACGGAGATGTCATAAACAAGATAGGAACCTACGAAAAAGCGGTTCTGGCAAAAGAAAACAACATCCCATTCTATGTTGCCGCACCAAAGAGCACATTCGATTACAACTCCAAAACAGGAGACGAAACAGAGATCGAGGAACGAAGCGAAGACGAAGTCCTTTATATGTGGGGCATTGATTCAGATAACCGATTAAATAATGTACGGATTGCGCCAAAGGAATCAAAGGCAAGAAACCCAGCCTTTGACGTAACACCTGCCAAATATATATCAAAGATTATAACAGAAGAAGGCATATACAACCCACAGGAAATACCAACAAAACACTAGAAGTAGAATCTACTTTGACTGATTTTTCTTCATTGAATTAGAAAGTATACCTATACTTTCTAAATCGCCAAAAAATCCCTTTTTAGGAATTTTTTGTTCGCGCAGAAAGACTTTTCAGTTTCAGCTTAGGTGAGCCATAGATTGGTTTACTAACCTCAATAATCCCTGTATTCTCCAAATCATTCGCCCACTCCTCCACTGTTCTTTTATCAACCTCCAAGAGCTTTGCAGCAGCATCAACAGTCATCACACCCTCGGAGAGCAGGGTTTCGAAGAGACGCATTGAATCAGATTTTTTATTATCCATTTTCAGTTCCTTTATAGGAACCTTGGAGTCAAGTATCTCCTGCTTCCTTTGCTCTTCTTCCTTCCTGATTTCCTGTCTCTTAAACATCTTCTTTACATGAGTCTTTAGAAGCTTTTTCCTCCCCGACTTGATTTCGTCTTCTTCCTTTTTTGATTCTGGCTTAGGGATACGGGTTTCTTGCGGGGTTGGTTCATTATCCATGGAAGCTATATACTCATCTAGAAAATCAGGTCTCCTCCGCTTCACCTGCTCAAGTTCACTGACCTTTCTTGCAATCTCAAGCTCTCTTGCTTCAATCTTACCAAGTTTCTTTCTAAGAGCCTGTTCTTCTTTTTCTAATCTTTTTAATTCTTCTTCAAGCTTGTTTTCTTTATTCTCAAGCTTATCTAACCTGGATAAGTCAGAAGATGTGGATTTCATCCTAATTTATGTTGTTTATTTAAATTATATGTTCGCATATATATTCTTACGGCATATGTCATAAATAGAAATGAAGATAGATATACTTGATACTACGCTAAGAGATGGTGAACAGACGCCAGGGGTTTCATTTACGCCTGATGAAAAGCTGACCATAGCAAAGATGCTTGATGACCTTGGCGTTGATGTTATTGAAGCAGGTTCAGCAATAACAAGCGACGGAGAGCGAGAGGGTATAAAACTCGTAGCTGATGAGGGACTGGGTGCGGAGATATCAACCTACTGCAGAATCCTTAAAGGTGACATAGATGCAGCACTTTCCTGCAACGTAGATTCAATATTCCTTGTTGCACCCACATCAGATTTACATATCAAATACAAACTAAGGACCACGAGAGATAAACTCATAGAGAAAACACTTGAGTCAGTACAATACTGCAAGGACCATGATCTAATCGTTGACCTATGTGCAGAAGACGGCTCACGGACAGATGCTAAATTTCTATTACAGCTTATTGAACAAGCCGCCGAATACAAGATAAACCGATTTACGGTAGCAGATACCGTGGGCATCATGCTACCTGAAAAAATCAATGAAATGTTCACTTACCTTACGGGCGGATCAAAAATCCCTTTAGGGATACACTGCCACGACGACTTAGGTCTTGCCACAGCAAACAGTATTGCAGCGGTAAAGGCTGGAGCATCGATTGTTGATGTCGCAGTCAACGGGCTTGGTGAGAGGGCAGGGAACGCTTCATTAGAAGAGATTGTGATGGTTCTCAAACTCGGCTACGGCTACAAAACCAACATAGATCCAAAAAAAATAGCTAAGATGTCTAAGCTAGTGGAGAAACTATGCACTATCCCTGTTGCACCAAACAAGGCAATCGTAGGGGAAAATGCATTCACACATAAGGCAGGGATCCATGTTGACGGCATCCTCAAAAAACCTGAGACCTATGAGGCAATAAAACCCGAATCCGTAGGCTATAGGAGACGATTTGTTTTAGGAAAACATGTGGGCATAAAGGCCGTGAAATCGATGCTTGACGACCTCAATATTTCAGTAAACGACGAACAGCTCAAAGGCATACTAGACCAGATAAAATACATGGGCGATAAAGGCAAGAAGATTACAAACGTTGATCTAGGTGTGATAGCTCACTCTGTCATGGGCATAGATATGAAGCGCGCAATAGAAGTGGATGAGTTGGTTGCTGTAGCCGGAAACAAATGCATTCCAACAGCATCAGTTAAGTTAAAGATCAACGGCAGGGAGATCATAGAATCTGCGACAGGAACGGGTCCTGTTGATGCAGCAATAAAGGCAATAAAGAACGCAACTAAAGAGGTTCCATTCGAGCTTGTTGAATACCATGTAGACTCGATAAGCGGAGGAACAGATGCCATAGTACAAGTCATGATCAAACTAAAATCAAAAGATAAACTATTAACTGCACAAGGCGCCGGAAGCGACATAATCCTTGCAAGTGTCGACGCCCTTGTGAACGGGATAAACCTCATCATGGAACACATGTCGTAGAGTTGCAAACCCTATTTTCTAACCAATAAATTTTTATGCTACGGCGTTAAAATAATCTTTTAGTAATGCCAAAAAAAGAAATATATTTTTTGAGGTCACCATTTGTGAGGAAGGGCTCAAGGGTGTTTATGAGCTTAGGTAGCCTTCTGCTTGGGATTTTTCCAAAAACAACCGTAAATTTCAAACAGTCTGGTATACTGTCCGAATATAACCTTAATGCTAGAGAATATCTCTCAGTCTGCATATTTGTTTTCATGTTTTCATTTATTGTAGTCTCTGTTTCAGTATCTGCTCTACTGCTTGTTGTAGGTTCAGCGAATCCCATCCTAGGTGATGAACTAATTATCGGGACAACAACGCTTCCAATGGATGTGTTGCTTGGACCGATAATGGGTGTGTTTGTGGGCTTTTTTATGTTCTTTCAAAATATATCCTATCCCTTCCTTATTGTGAACCGGAGGGTTAAAGACATCGATAAAAACCTCCTCTTCGTGTTAAGAACAATATTAGTTCAGGTAAGGTCTGGTGTCCCTATTTTTGATACATTCGTATCTGTTGGAACAGGAGACTACGGGGAAATATCTGATGAATTTAAGACCGTGATCGAGAAGGTGCGTTCAGGGAGACCTGTTATAAGAACCCTTGAAGAGCTCACAGTCAGAAATCCTTCACTATACTTTAGAAGGGCTATGTGGCAGATTGTTAACGCACTCAAATCAGGGAGCGATGTTGGAGACAACCTTGAGAATGTGATACGGGCTCTCTCAAAGGAACAGCTTGTTGAGATAAGAAGATACCAGTCTACGTTGAATCCTTTGGCAATGATGTATATGATGGTTGCAGTCATCGCACCCTCACTTGGGATTACAGTAATGATTGTTTTATCAACATTCCCCGGGATGGGGGCAATAAGCAGTAAAAGCACATTCTGGGGCTTACTGATAGGGGTTTCATTCATGCAGTTTATGTTCATGAGCGTAATAAAATCAAAAAGACCCAATCTTATGGGCTAAAAAAGAAAAAAAATGATATCTTATACAGTCATAGCAAGGCTTATACCTAAGAAAACCCGGCACCGTTTTAAGAAGCTGATGGATTACTCAGATATCCGTCTTGACTCAGATGACTTCATGGGTTTTATATTAGTCTTCGGTTTCATCTCTAGCTGTGTATGTGCTTACGTGGTACATATCCTTGAAATCACCCACCCATGGATTGGATTCGTTATATCCTTTTTTTCTATTGAAGCAATATTTTACCTTACGGTTTCATTTTCAGTGGACCGCAAGACAAAGATAGTAGAAGAGGTGCTCCCTGATGCATTACAGCTTATGTCATCCAATATCCGGGCAGGTCTGACAACAGACAAAGCCCTCCTATTGGCTGCAAGACCAGAGTTCGGACCACTATCCGATGAACTGCGGAGGGTTGGAAGAGAAACCATGACTGGAAGAAACTTTGCATCCTCCCTCATGAAGACAACGAAGAAAATTAAATCAGATAACCTCCACAGAACAATTGACCTGATAGTTAACAGCCTTAAATCCGGAGGTAAGCTTGCAGATTTGCTGGATCAGACCGCAAATGATCTGCGGGATCAGGATCTGGTGAAAAAAGAGATTAGTGCAAGCGTTCTTATGTATGTTTTATTCATCTTCGTAGCAATAGCATTCGGTGCACCTCTGCTGTTTGCGATGTCTTCCTTTCTTGTTAAACTGCTGACAAAGAACATGGCAATGATCTCTGAGGGTATGCCATCCGGAGACGTGATGCAGGGAGCTCCCATATCAATGTCGGAGACAAGCTTAGATCCTGAATTCATTCATATGTTCTCTTTAGTGTCCTTGACAGTAACTGCTATATTCGGTTCAATGATTATGGGATTGATTATGAATGGAAGCAACAAATCAGGACTAAAATACCTACCAGTCCTGCTGGTGATAGCAATAGGTCTATTCCTGGTTGGGAGCTATGTAATGGATGCTACCTTTGGCAGCATGATGGATATGTGACTTGTCAGCATGAGGGGCATGTAACAGAGCCCCCCATTGCCTTGATATATTGATATGTTGTTATCTTGATATATTACTCCTCTCTATATGTTGTTATCTTGATATGCTATTCCTCTCTACATGTTGTTATCTTGATATGCTATTATCCTGATATATTACTCCTCTTTACATGTTGTTATCTTGATATGTTACTCCTCTCTACATGCTGTTATCTCGATATGTTGTTAGGTTATGGGTTTCCTTAGAACCCTTTTAGAACTCGAATTCCCACCCAAATTTCTCTCTTAGAAGATGATAGATGGCTTCAGGCGGAATCACACCGAATTCTGTTATGAAAACACTGATGTAGTCTGCAGCTGTTACATCAAACGCAGGGTTTAGGATCTTT
>JAUWTD010000033.1 GCA_030609775.1 Candidatus Altarchaeota archaeon | reverse complement strand
GTGTAATAGTTTCCACCTATTTGAATTCCATTTGAATATATTCGTGTACCCGCCTGTTTTGTTGTATTCCATGTGTTTGATCCGATTAATCCTGCGAAAGAAACAGATCCGTTTATCAGACAGTTATAGATTGTGTTGTTTTCAGGGGCAAAACTACCTGGACCATCAAAACGTATCGCCTGATGTAGACTAGTGATTATCGAGTCAGAGATTGTGTTTGAATTTGAGTTCGAATGAAACTGGATTCCATAAGAGCTAACATTATCTAAAACCCATACCCTATTCCTTGTGAGGTTTAATCTTGAAGAATTCAGAATAAATATACCATGACTTGAGGGTCCATATGTTCTGATTGTGTTATTATATATTGTTCCATTATCCACCCCAACGAGATGTATTGCATTAAAACCGTGGGATGCGTTTCCTTGGATGATATTGCAATTCTTTATCTTCACAAAATCATATCCTGCCGAATTATTTATTCCATACCCTGCCATAGACTGAGAATAGTTTATTATATGCCCCTGACAATCCAATGTGACATTATTTGCGCTAATAGTCATGCAGGTTCCGATAGAAGCTACACTAGCGTTCAGAAGATAGACTGAATTTGATATGGACAAATTTAAGCAACTGCTAATGTCTGTGCTTACTGATGAAACCGACCCGGCTAAAAATAACAGACATATAACTGATACAAATCTAAGTTTCATTCCCGCCCTCAAAAGGAAATACTCTTCTTTATATTATCTTCTTTATATTATGTTCCTTATGCTATTATAATATGCCCTATTTTTCTTGGATTATTGTAAAAGACTTTAAAGGCTGATAAAGGCTGAAAACTACACTAAAACAAGAGACTCCACATCCAGGACACTTTCCAGTATGAAATCCGGTTCAAACTCTTTTGCACTTCCCCTGTCTAAGACACCTGTTAACACCACGGCACAGGATACGCCTGCGTTTTTAGCAGCTAAGACATCGTTTCTTGCATCACCGACAAAGAGGATCTCATCTGCGTTTACCCCGAATTCGTCCATTGCCCTATACACCATTTCAGGGTCAGGCTTCGAGTTCTTAACATCATCAGCTGAAAGCACCAGATCAAAGACATCATCCAAACAAAGAAAATTAAGAGCCTTACGCAGAAAAACCCTATCGTTCCCCGAAGCGACGGCAAGCATTATACCCTTTTTCTTCAGGTCCTGCAGGAGTTCTACGACGCCATCGATTCGCTTCACATTATCAAAAAAACCATCAGAATAAAGAAGCCTCTGCTGCTCACTATAAGCTTCCTCCAGTTTATCCGGGGTATATTCTTCACCCATCACCCCCTTAAGCACCTCCCTATACGGCAAACCAAAAAAATAGGTTACATCACTTGGATTTATTTTTGCCTTAAAACCTGCTTTTTCTAAAGCCCTTATACAAACCTCAAGATGAGCATCATTTGAGATACATAAAACCCCATCAAGATCAAAAATTATAAGCTTAAACATCCTCTTTCAAAAAAAAAATCAAAGCTCATCCAGAATAGACTTAATATCATCTAATATATCTGTTACCTCTCTAAGGTCATCATCTACAACACCGGATTCTTCTTGTTTTTGCTGTATATCATCTCTTGTTTTTGTTTTTTCGTGGTCCGCATCTGCGGTTGTTTTTTGTGTTTGCTGTTTGCTGTTTTTTGTGTTTGTTGTTTTTTGTGTTTGTTGTTTGTTGTTTGTTGTTTGTTGTTTTTTTGTTTCCTCTTTTTCTCTGTGAGACAAACTCTTACGTGGTTTCTTGGCTAATGCAAAGATTATTGCAGACAAAACCAATATAGCCACTACAAACGCGATAGGTAACTTTTCAGTTATTCTCTTATCTAAGAGAACCTGTAACTTTTCGGTTATTCTCTTATCTAAGGGAACCGGTTGAAGACAAGGGCTGCATGGCCCTCCACAGTCTACTTTCTCTTCTCCTTGATTCCTGATTCCGTCCAAGCAGTCAGGTGTCCTGCACAGACCCTCATAACAATAGCTGCTTAAACAGTCAGAATCCAGAGAACAGGATTCTTCATCAGGGAGAGACGCATGTGGTTTGCTTTCAGTTAAATTACCTACCTCACTGATATTTTCCTCTGATATTGGTTTAGGTGCTACAATAGGGTCTTCGCCTAGTGTTGGTTTAGGTGCGTTGAGTCCTTCACCCTCTGCTACAAGCATGCTGATGATATCATAAATATCCTCTTTTGTGACATAAAATCTGCGTACACTCCTCCTCGTATTATACTGGAATATAGAGGATACCTGAATCCTCCAAAAACTCTTATTTTCCAGGATCTTGTTATCTACTATATAATCCATCTCATCCATGCTTTTCGGGAGAGCATACGTCACCTGATAGAGAGGCATATAAGAATCAGAGAAATAATTCGAGGCTATGCCAAATGCATAAACACTCCTACAGACCTCGCTGCTCTCATTCGAGATTCTAAGCCAGAATTCAGCTTCCTTAATCGCCAGATTCTCACCTGAATCATTACACATCCACTGACTTGCTATCTTCTCATGTTCAGATATCGGACAGCTTCCATAATTATAGTGCAATCTGGTATCATTGAATACGGTGTAAGGTATAAGCGCAGGATGACTGAACTGGGGGTTTTCCATGCAAACCTGATAATATCTCGCATCCTTAATGTCTTTAACAAACTCACATATGCTTTTTTTGTTCTCAGGTGTTTCTGTGAGGCATTCCCTGAAGACCTCCTCACCCCAAAGCTCCATAACAGCTTGCTCGCATATGTGCTTTTGGGTCTCCGGACCCCAACCAGATACCTGACCTACAAAGAAAAGACATATAAAAAATATGACAAAACAATCCTTTATTTTATTGGTTCCCACTCTGTTCATTCTGTTATTTAATACTTAATATCCATTAAACAAAAAGTATTTTATACATATTAATCTATTCCACCTAAACATATATTATGACTGCTGAAAAACATATTCCCATTAAGGGCGTACCTATAAAGATAATTGTCTTAGATGTTCTTAAACCCCATAAACCCAATATACTTGAGTTAGGTCAAATCATCTGCACTGAAAAAAGCGTGGAAAATGCAAACGTTTCAGTTTATGCAGTAGATGAGAAAACAGAGTCTGTAAAAGTCGTTTTGGAAGGATCAAACATAAACTTTGAACAGGTTGCCGGATTAATCGAAGGCTACGGCGCAGTGATACACTCAATGGATAAGGTCGTTCTCGGCAAAAAGAAGGTCATAGAAGTACCTCTGATAGAAGACAAGAGGCGGTTCTCCTAAAAAAAAAGAGATGTGAATGGAAATAAAAAAATACTTTAAGCTGCTTAAAGAGGAAGAGATAGCAAGAAGATATTTTGTCATGAACTCCTTTGACGGTGCATTAACTATCCTTGGCGTAATTATTGGAATGTACACTACAGGGGTTAATGATGCACGTATCGTAGTCATATCCTGCATAGGCGCTGCGGTAGCGATGGCGGTCTCAGGTATATGGGGTGCGTATGCCACAGAACACGCCGAACGAATGAGAGCCCTTAAAAACCTGGAAAGACATATGTTAAGGGATCTAGGGGAGTCCAGGATCGGCAGAGAAGCGAAACTGATGAGCCTTCTGATTGCGTTAGTCAACGGAATATCCCCTCTACTGGTTTCAATACTAATTATCACACCATTCATCCTCTCCCAGATAGGATTATTCCCAATAGACATTGCATTCTACTTATGCATCTCTCTGGTGTTATTGATCCTATTCCTCGTAGGCATGCTCGTAGGCAAAATAGGTGCAGACGGAATGATAAAAAGCGGAGCAAAAATGGTTCTCGCAGGCCTGCTTGTAAGCATCATGATCCTTTTACTGGATGGATTAACTGGGGTCTAAAAAAAAATCGTTATATCCCCCTGTTCCTTTCCCTGCAACTTACTATAACTTCCCCCAACTGAAAACTAATGCATAACTACAAATATCTTCCCCGTTTTTCGATGGCAGAAACCCGCCTCAAAACCTCCGCACTCCTACAATAACCTACGTAGCCTTCGATAAAAGAATCCCATACCAGATCAAACATGTTAGCATGGGTAGCTTTAAGCGCTTTTTTAAAGACAACAAGATCCATGGCCTTATCCTCAACTCTGCTGGAGGTAACAGACAAACCAAAGTCAATTAAAAAAACCCTTCCAACACTCCAAATCATGTTGGAGGTAGTTAAGTCATTATGGATGATGTCAACCTCATGCAGACTCGAAATAATCCTGCCCACCTCACCTGAGATCTTCAATATATCCTCTCTTTCCGACTGAGGGAAAACATCCTTTAAGAGCCTGCCTTCTATAAATTCAATTATAATCTTCTTCTCTTTAAGATCCACCCCATAGACTCTTGGAACCGGAATATTAGCTTTATATGCATTCTCTAAAATCTTTGCCTCCCTTTGTGTACGATATTTCCTAAGCTTATCATCCAGTTCAGAGACCCTATACCCTTTTTCTATTCTCTGTTTTATAAGCCTGCCCCCCTCCTTGAATAGGACTGCTTCTGCACCCTTCGCAATAATTTTTTCCATTCTTTTACTCCTATTTAATATTGAATTCCTAATAAATAAAATCTAAACCCTATAGCTAAAATAAAGAATAACCTTATTCTACGCCAAACACCATTCTGAATGGAGGGGTTAATTATTAAAAAAAATGGAACTCGAAAAGGTGATAGATAAGATAGATGAAAAATCAGGAGATTATTCTATGCCCAACAGGGTCAGAAACACATTGAAGAGATTAGCAGACGAGTTACAGAAAGAAGACCAGGATAAGGCGATGAGGATTACGACCGCGGTATACTCCATAGAGGAGATAGTAAACGACATAAACATTCCAATGCATGCGAAGACTGCGCTATGGGATATACTAAGTGACTTAGAGTCCGTTGAGCGAGGATAAAAATTTTTTATGCTACCTATTGAACTCATAACCCGGAATACAGAAGAAACCGTAACCTCTGAGGAACTTACCAGCCTACTGAAAAAGAAAAAGAATCCTGTGACCTACTGCGGTTACGAGGTCTCAGGGCCTGTGCACATAGGAACCCTTGTGGCCATATCAAAGCAGATAGACCTCCAGGCGGCAGGATTAGATGTGAAAGTCCTTTTAGCTGACGTTCACACATACCTGAACAAAAAAGGCTCAGAGGACTGGATAGATGAAATGGCCGAATACTGGAAAAGCTGCATCATTTCACTTGGATTAAAAAAGGCAGAGTTCGTCAGGGGAACAGACTTCGAATTCGACAGAGACTACGTCCATGACGTACTATCCCTAGGTTTATTGACTACACTAAACCGGGCAACACGGAGCATGCAAGAAATAGCCCGAGACATCGAACATTCAATGGTTTCCCAGATGATTTATCCCCTGATGCAGATAGCAGACATAAAACACCTAAACGTTGACATAGCATGCGGCGGAATGGAACAAAGAAAGATACACATGCTGGCAAGAGAAACCCTACCCCAGATAGGTTACTCTAAACCTGTGTGCATCCACACACCCCTACTGGTTTCACTACAAGGACCCGGAGGAAAAATGTCAAGCTCAAAGCCTGAGACAATAATTGCAGTCAACGAGAAACCAGAAAAAATAAAAAAGAAGATACTAAAGGCATATTGTCCAATCGAATCAAAGGACAACCCCATACTACAAATATGTGAGTTCTTGATCTTTCCAGGGACAAACGAACTTGAGATTAAGCGACCCGACAAATTCGGAGGAGATCTAATCTACAAATCATATGATGAACTCGAAAAACAGTTCCTTGAAAAAAAACTACACCCAATGGATCTAAAAAATGCAGTCTCCGCCGCATTAATTGAATTGCTCTCACCTGTCCGGGCAGCTGAAATAACCTTGCCTTCTTCCCAACCCTAAATAAACCTCTCAAGCTTCCTTTGCGAGAACTCAATGTATTCCCCTACCTCAAATCGCCTAAGCTTTCGCATATCCTCCGGCGGAACATAGATGCTGAAATTCATCTTTTCCTCCTCAGACTCTTTAAGCGACCTGGCAAGGGTTGAAACCTCATGAATATATTTTAAGCCATCCTCTGACTCAATCCTGATCCGGAACTCAGACATCTTAGTCTCAGGCATGTCTACAAGAACGTAACCTGATTCAATCCCAAAATCCTCTGCAATTTTTTCCCCTATTCCATCCTCGTTTTCAAGCATGTCTCTGCGAAAATTCTCCTC
This sequence comes from Candidatus Altarchaeota archaeon, assembly GCA_030609775.1. Classification (GTDB taxonomy): domain Archaea; phylum Altiarchaeota; class Altiarchaeia; order IMC4; family QMZM01; genus JAUWTD01. Next base: position 9,774 of record JAUWTD010000033.1, on the reverse strand, counting down.
TATCCCGCTTGTCTTCCCTGAATAAGCTATCTTAAATAACCTCCGCTCATCTACTCTGTCCATTATCTCCTTAGGATAACCTGACGTATTCCTTAACCTATAAACAAGATCAATATCATCCATACCTATAAACTCTTCATAATCTATATCCTCTTTATATATGAACCTTTTTAATGCACGCTTAAACATGGCTTCAATTATTCGTTTAGTGTGGTGCCTGTAGACTGTTTCATACATCATGTTCCTGCTTATCAAGAGAGCTTCAACAGCCTCCCTATTCCCTTTGCGTATCACAAGCTCATTATTGTATAATTTCATCCCACGGATTATCCGCTCAAGATCTATGATACCATAGGCGACTCCGGCATAATACGAGTCCCTGATCAAATAATCCATCTTGTCTATGTCAATTTCTGATGAAATTATTTTCCCGAAGTTGCCTTTTCCATTAATGAGATTAGAGACCTTTTTTAGGTCCATGCCGAATCTATCCAAAATATCCCCTATCTCTGTTTTCGCAATCAACTTCACAGCATTCTCTTCATGAGAGTAACCCATATCAACTAACAGATCATCTGATGTATGCGAAAAAGCACAGTGCCCTATGTCATGCAACAACCCTGCCACCCTCAAAAGCTGTTTTGTATTCTTATCCAGTTCAAGATGATCCGAGAGCACACCCGCAAGATACATAACCCCTAGAGAATGCTCAAAACGCGTAGAATTCATTGCAGGATAGATAAGAAAACATAATCCATTCTGTTTTATATTCCTAAGCCTCTGCAGTTGAGGAGAATCAATTAACTCAAGTTCAAGCTCATTTAACTCTATACTCCCATGGATAGGATCACGTATTATCTTTGCAGGTTTCATTGTTGAATTTCCTAAAAAAGCAAATTAAACCTATTTAACTAGCAGTGTCCCAGTTCCTTCCTCGGTTAGTAATTCCTCCAAGATTGCGTGCTTTCCTGCTTTTACTATATGGACCCTGTCAACACCTTCAGAAATTGCTTTAATACCTGACTCCACCTTAGGTATCATACCCTCGGCTATAACCCCTTTCTTAATCAGATCCTTAGCTTCGCTGACACTCAATTTACGGATCAGTTTACCTTCTTTATTCAGCACACCTTCCACGTGCTGAGTTAACATTATAAGTTTTGATGCTTCAAGCGACCTTGAAATCTCTCCGGCAGCCACATCAGCGTTAATGTTCAGGAGACGACCGCATTTATCTATTCCAATAGGCGTTGTCACCACCAAATACCCTTTATCAAACAGATCACCTACAAGCTTTGAATTAATTGAAGTAACCTCACCTACAAAACCTAACTCCTTATTTTTCTTTTCTGCTTCAAACAAACCTGCAGTTAACCCTACACATATATCATTTTCTCTGTTTATGTTCGCAACCAATTTCTGGTTCACATGCTGCAAGCTACCAATCATAAGATCCAATGTCTCCTCGTTTGTTACTCTCTCACCTCTGATGAATTTTGGATCCACTCCAAATTTTTCCATGTTAGCAGAAATCAGGACGCCTGCGCCATGCACAACCACCAAATGTATCCCCAATTCATGAAGCAAAGCCAAATCCAAGGCAACCGACTCTAATATCTCTTCTTCAAAGAATATGTCTCCACCAAATTTTACTACAAAAACCCTGCCCCTGAATTTTTTGATGTAGTGAAGTGCTTCAATAAGCTCTTTACGAATATCAGACATCTTAAATAACCTATTTTCTTTTCTTGTACTTCCATCCCATATACCCTACAAGAGATATTAAAAAAAACATAGCCGACGACGTATATGAGTCAATTGGCATAGAAAAGTTTTTGTCAAGAAAATAAAGAAGAAACACCGGAGTCAAACCAAGAACCGTGCTTAAACCTGCACGCTCGATGGAATCAAGGTCCTCTTTTTTAGGGAAGAGAGCAAGGCTTAACATAAAACCAGGGATACCTATGAATGCCAAAATAAACAACGTTATAACAATTATCGATAACAACTCCATGTATAAAGATTGGATTGCATTAAAATAAATACTTTCAATGATGGCTTGATTCATCCACTACTTGGTGGACTGATTCATTCACTACTGTAGCAAGCAACAGATCCGAGTGCTTAACACCCCTAACTGATGCAAGCCTGTCCCTGACCTCCTTTATCTTTGCTGTATCCCCTTTCACAATTATTAGTTCCATACAGGTGTGCGTATTCAAATGTACGTGGGTTGTCAGCTTTATTATGTGATGAAATTTATGCTGTAACTCAACCAAGATATCATTAACCCCCCTAACATCATGATCATATATGATAGAAACCACCCCAGCTCTCTTGCCTTTTTTTTCACTGAGTTCATTCTTTCTTATATACTCCCTAATAGAATCCCGGATAGCTTCAGAACGGTTAGCATAACCCATACCCTCTATCATCTCATCGAATCTATTCAACAAATTCGGAGGCAAAGAAACACCAATCCGGGTAACATTATCCTTATCTGTAACATTATCCTTATCCTTATCCATATTATATCATTAGTAAGACGAATTTATATTAAAAAAAAAAATAGTGAAAAATGGATGAAGCAGAAAAAATCCAGTTAAGACGAGATGTTCTCTTATGCAGCGGCATAAAAGACAAAAACATACTTGACGTAGGAGCCGGACCTCTTGGAGCCATAGCAGCCAAAGAATTCAATTGCAAGGTAATTTCTATTGACGTAGACTGCGAGAAACTAAATGATTTCCAACAAAAAGCCTTAGATAAAGACATATCCAACATAACATTCGAAAAAGAGGACGCTACAAACCTATCCTATGAAGACAATTCCTTTGATGCAGTAATCTGTTATTGTGTGCTACACCACGTAACACCACAGAAAAGAGAAAAACTGATACATGAACTATTCCGGGTTACCCGAGAAAAAATAGTTTTATCCGAATTCACAACCTTAGGGTTTAACGAAACCCACCCCGACGGAAAATACATTATAGTGGACCTTGAATGGCTCAAATCCCTTCTCACCTTACTTGGAAGAATTGAGGAATACAAAAAAGAATACATAAACACCTATATCTGCCATAAGATGGAGGGAAAAAAATGAAAGTGTATGGTCCCGTACCCTCAAGGAGACTATCTAAGAGCCTGGGAGTAAACAACATACCCCCCAAAATCTGCAGTTACTCATGCGTCTACTGCCAGCTTGGATCAGTACCGGGCACATCAACGAAGAGAAAAGCATTCTATTCTCCAGAGGAGCTTGCTTCGCAGGTAAAAGAAAAGATAAAAGAAGCAAAAGAGAAAAATAACCGAATAGATTACATATGTTTTGTCTCTGACGGAGAGCCTACCCTTGACATAAATATTGGAAACGAAATCGATCTGCTTAAACCCCTGGGCATAAAGATTGCAGTAATCACTAACTCATCTCTGCTCTTTAGAGAAGACACAAGAAAAGATTTAAGGAAAGCCGACTGGGTTTCACTCAAAATCGATGCAGTAAGCAAAGAGATATGGAAAAAAATTAATCGGCCGCATAGGTCTCTTGACCTAGAAAAAATCTTGGAGGGCATATGTGAGTTTGCAAAAGATTTCCAAGGCGAACTGGCAACCGAGACCATGCTAATCTACGGAATCAACGACAACTGCAAAGAAATACAAAAGATTGCATCTTTCCTATTCTGTCTGCAGCCAGACAAAGCCTACTTATCCGTGCCCATTAGGCCGCCTGCAGAAGAATGGATAAAAACTCCACCCGAGGAAACAATCAACAGAGCATACCAGATATTTAACAAAAAACTCAAAGCTGTAGAATACCTTATAGGCTACGAAGGAAACGAGTTCGCGTCCACAGGAAACACCGAAGAGGATATTTTAAGCATCACCTCAGTGCATCCGATGAGAGAGGATGCAATAGATGAGTTACTGAAGAAAAACAATAAGGGCTGGGATATGATAGAGAAACTAATCAAAGAAAAAAAGATAACCGCAACCGAATACAATGGAAAACGATTCTATTTGAGAAGATTTAATTGATACCCTACAAATATTAACTACTATGAAACTTACAATAATCTATGATAATGAGGTACATACTGAAGGCTTGAAGGCGGACTGGGGGGTGTCCTTCTTAATAGAGTCAGAGGATACGCGAATGCTTTTTGATACCGGGGCTAAAGGAGATATCTTGCTTTGGAACATGCAAAAACTAGGGATAACCGCAGGCGACATCGATGAAATATTTATCTCACACGACCACTGGGATCATGCAGGTGGAATACCTGCCCTACTGAAAACGAACCCAGACATACGAATCTATGTGCCTGAATCATATAAATCCGAGGGCAAAAATCTTATCCGTATAAAGGAGCCAACAAAGATCCGTGAACACATGTATTCTACAGGCGAACTAGCCGGAATAGAACAATCCTTGCTCATAGAAACCAAAAAAGGCTTAATTATTGTTTCAGGATGCGCACACCCGGGAATTGATAAAATACTGGAGACTGCCAGCACATATGGTAAAATACATGCCTTGATAGGGGGTCTACATGGCTTCAACGAATTCTGTCTCTTAGATGACATCGAACTGGTTTGCCCTTGCCATTGCACACAACACATAAAAGAAATAGAAACCCTATACCCTGACAAATACATCCAAGGCGGAGCCGGGAAAGTGATTAATCTTTAGTTCCCTTCTCTCCTGATTTAAACATGTACCCTAAATTATTAAAAAATGGAATTTACCGGCAGCGCCCATAAGGTAGGAGATGATGTCAATACTGATTTGATCATCTCCGGGAGATATAAATTCAAGACACTCGACAACAAGGAGCTTGCAAAACATGTTCTGGAGGACTTGGATCCCGGTTTCTACGAGAAGATACAAGCAGGAGACTTTATTGTAGCAGGCAGAAACTTCGGCTGCGGATCATCAAGAGAACAAGCACCCTTAGCAATAAAATATGCAGGAATTTCTGCTGTTATAGCCCAATCCTTTGCAAGAATATTTTTCCGAAACGCAGTAAACGTAGGCTTACCTGTTATAGAATGCACGAAGGCGGACGAAATCAGTGAAGGAGACAAGCTTGAATTAGACATAGAAAACGGCATCATCAAAAACAAGACCAAAGACACTATAATCAAAACAAAAACCATTCCATCCTTTATGTTAGATATACTAAACGACGGCGGACTGGCAGCACACTTCAGAAAACACGGAGGCTTCAAGATAGACAAAAATATCTAAAGATAAATTAAAATGCACAAGATTACATTAATTCCCGGAGATGGGATAGGACCCGAGGTCACAGATTCATGCATCAAGATTATTGATGCAACCGGCGTTAACATAGAATTCGAAAAAGTTGATGCAGGAGCAGACGTCATGGAGACGGAGGGAACACCCCTCCCCGACTATGTTTTATCATCTATCAGAAAAAACAAGGTCGCAATAAAAGGACCGATAACAACCCCTGTAGGCTCAGGATTCAGAAGCGTTAACGTGGCATTACGCAAAAAACTAGACCTTTATGCAAACCTACGGCCTACCCGATCATTTGAAGGCATCAATACAAGATACGAAAACATTGACCTCGTTGTTGTAAGAGAGAATACAGAAGGCCTATATGCTGGAATAGAAAGATACACCTCCGATGATAAGAGCTCGGGAGAAACCATAAGACGCATAACAAAGGATGCATCAGAGAGGATAGCACAATTCGCATTCGAATATGCAAAAAACGAGAAAAGAAACAAGGTAACGGTAACTCATAAGGCAAACATAATGAAGGTTACTGACGGGATATTCCTGGATGCTGCAAGAAAAATATCTGAAAAATACCCTAATGTGGAATTTGAAGATAGAATAATAGATAACATGTGCATGCAACTGGTGGTAAAACCAGAACTCTACGATATAATCCTTGCACCCAACCTATTCGGAGACATATTATCCGACCTCTGTGCAGGACTAGTGGGTGGCCTCGGAATCGCACCAGGTGCAAACATAGGCGACGAAATAGCGGTATTTGAACCCGTACATGGCTCAGCTCCAAAATATGCGGGAATGGATAAGGTCAACTCAACAGCGACAATACTCTCAGGTGTTTTGATGCTAAAATACATCAAAGAAACCGATGCAGCAGATTCCATAACAAAAGCACTAGAGGCTGCTTTCAGAGAAGGTAAACACCTCACATACGATCTAGGGGGTGATGCAAAGCTCTCAGAATTCACAGAATATATCATCTCCAAACTACCTTAAATCCATTGCCCATGTATAATGAGTTCCAGAAAAAGACACCCCCTAATAACACTTAATCACAGCACATTGAATCTGGACGAATCCAGGGAACTTGAATGGATTATTCCAAACAAGCTAGGAGGCTACTCTTCTTTGAGTGTCACCGGCTTAAATACTAACAGATTCAGCGGCCTTCTTGTTTCAGGATGCACAAACCTAAGCCGGATGCTTTATCTGCAGAACCTGTATGATGAAATCAAAACAGGAGACAATATACTTGAATGCAGCAAGTACCTGCATAGATTCGAGTACTGCAACGATTCAGTATTATTTTACTACAAGGCAAAAGGAGTATACATCCATAAACAAATAACCCCCCTACCCGACAAAAACTCCCTATACGCAGCCTATACAATAGAAAACAACACAGATAACGATATAGAATTCAGGATAAAACCCGCCCTAAATTCACGCAACAACTACAACCTAATGAAAAAAAAGGTTTTATTTACTCCTAGATTCTTCACAGAAAACCTTGTAGGAATCAATTCAGACAACGGATACATCACCCTAAAATCAGACAATGGAAGATTCCTGAAAACACCAGAAGAATTGATACAGGCCAAAATCAACTACACAAACGACGACTTATGGGAGAATACATATCATCCAGTGAATCTGTTTTTGAATGTGAAAGCCGATACAACCGAGAAATTAACATTGGATGCAGTAGCCTATCCTACAGAGAAAGAAACCGCACAAGTATTCAGAGAGCTGATAAATGAGTATACACCCAAGAACCGGATCCTATCCACTGGAAAAGGAACATCTCTATTCTCCCTGCTTAATGCCGCAGACACCTTCATATTAGACGTTGACTCAAAGAAAACAATAACTGCAGGATACCCAAGCCTCGGCGAACGCGGAAGAGATGCGATGATTGCCCTGCCTGGGTTAACTTTGATAAATGGCAGATACAAATATGCTGAAAAAATACTAGAACGTTTCTTGAATCATACAACACATAAAGGAATACCTAGCAGCTTCTCTTTAGGAAAACCAGTCTACGAAGACATAGATTCAAGTCTATGGCTTATCGACCGACTATACCAGTACGTACAATACGTAGGGGCACGTAAAGGAAAAAAATTCATTCACACCTACTGGTGGACACTCAAAGACATAATGGCAGATTACGCAGAGCTGGAAAAAGACGGCATCCTCGTCCATCAAGGAGGAACCTGGATGAAACACCTGGAAAGAAAAAATGCTGTAGAGGTCCAAGGCCTATGGTATAATGCCCTCAAAATAATGGAGTATCTTGCAGAAATAATGGAGGACGAAGACATAGAACTCTACAAATCCACATGCAAAAGAATCAAAAAAGAATTCATAAAAGAATACTGGAATGGACGATACCTTAAAGATTCAGCCGGAGACGACTCACTGCGCCCCAACCAGATAATACTCTTATCCCTGGACTTCAACTTAGTTGAGGTAGACTATGCAAAACAGATCATGGACGCTGCAAAAAACGAACTTCTCACACCCTTTGGCTTAAGAAGCCTGAGCTCTAATGATCCAGGATACAAAGGAAGCACCCAACCCGGAGCAGCTGAAAAAGACACCAAATATAATGGAGGGGTGTGGCCTTGGCTGCTTGGACCCTACATAAAAGTACATACACGACTCTACGGAAACAGGTTGAAGGCAAGAAAACTCATAGGACAGATATTCGAACAACACATAGACAACGCATGCATCGGCACCGTATCCGAATTCATGGACGGCGACCCCCCGCACACACCAAGAGGATGCACATCATACGCCTGCTCAGTCTCCGAACTACTCAGATGCTACTTCGAAGACATAATGAAAACGGTGAAAACAGGTTCTACAACACAATAGATGAACATTTTCACAAGAGGTTTCATTTTTTGCAACAGGTGTTTCAATCAATGATATAGCATGTTTCATTTAATTATCTTATACTAAAGGAGATACTAAAAAAATGGAAAATAAAAAAATTATGTATTTTGGATTTATTATGATATGCCTTGCCACGGCATTAGCATGTGGGGCGCAGACCCCTACAAACCTAGTTTTAGACTATGATCTCATTCACATAGATTCTAGTCTCAGGGCAGGTGATTCCGGAATCTTACACTTTGTCATAAGAAATGAAGGCGAACAGAACGCAGAAAAGGTTAGTGTATGGGTCCAGGGCGGAGAAGATATACATGTATCAAAGCGTTTTTATCTTGGCAGCATGCTCCCTGATGAAACCGCTACAATATCTACCAGATTAGATGTAACAGAAGATGCAAGCACCGGACTACATGTTCTACCAGTGCATGTAATGTATACTGGCTATGATAGTGAGGGAAGGAAAGAAGAATACCAGGAGCGAATCTATGAGATACCCTTCATAGTCTACGGGGACCCTCTATTCCAGGTCACACCCTTAAAAACAACCTACTTCAAAGACAACCTAGCTGAGTTGAAGCTGGAGGGTCTGACCATGGATCATGTGAACGACCTGGAGGCTACACTGTCCTCAAGCTGCACTAACATAATCGGTTCCTCACGCAAATATGTGGGAGATGTTTATGCAAACCAAAAATTTAACCTCACATACACCCTAAAGCCTTCATCATCCGGTGCGTGTGTGGTTTTTGTGTGTTTATCTTATACAGACGAATCCGGAAACAGGGTTTCTGACAATGTATCCATCGGACTGAACATAGAGGAAACAGGCATCGACTTCAAGATCGTTGACATAAATTATAAACCAACAGGCCCCGGAGAAACCGTGGCAATAAAAATTGGTTTGAAGAACGTAGGCCAGGCAGACGCAGAAGACACTACGTTGAGCCTTTCCCTGTCTGATCCATTCACCCCGGCAGACACTTCAGAGAAATATGTCGGTACCCTGACCGGAGGCCAAAATGTTGATGTGGAATTTAATCTTGCAGTCGGCTGGGATGCTGAAACAAAAGTATATTCGATACCGTTAAACATAAGCTACAATGTGGGAGGCACATCATATAGCACCAAAAAAAATATCGGAATTGACATAAGTGGCAAAATAATTCTAGAGGTTATAAACGTAGAATCCAGCAAAGGCTCACTGCGCATCGAGGTCGCCAACCTCGGCACCCGGGCCGCAGAAGGCGTAAAAGCCACCTTATTAACAGATATCAAAACCCCTGCTTTAACCCCTAGTGCAGCAGGTCAGATGACAGATAAACGGAAAACAGGAGACTTTAATAGGACGTCTGATCTATCTGGGGGCCTAATGAATCAATCAGGACAAACACAATACCTGGTTTCCTACAAATCCGACATTAAACCAAGTAAACAGACGACATTCACTTTTGATACTGTGCTCTCGGGTCCAGCTACTTTAATCCTGGAGTATGCCGGATTAAATAATGAGAGAATAACCCAGACCGAAAAAATAACAGTTCAAGGCATAGATAAAACAGCCTTTTCCAGTGATATGAAGAGAAGTGGAACCAGTTTAT
>JAUWTD010000052.1 GCA_030609775.1 Candidatus Altarchaeota archaeon | reverse complement strand
GTGAATGTTATGTGAATGTTATGTGAATGTTATGTGAATGTTATGTGAATGTTATGTGAATGTTATGTGAATGTTATGTGAATGTTATGTGAATGTTATGTGAATGTTATGTGAATGTTATGTGGAGTCAGAATCATAAACCAAAACGGCTTGATGAAATCATCGGAAACCAGAAACTTATACAAGATTTAAGGAGATATCACTGGAAGAAACCTCTTATCATCTATGGGTCAACTGGCGTCGGCAAAAGCATGTTAGTGGATGCCCTTGTAGACGACCTAAATTTTAAACTAGTTGAGGTAACCAATGAAAACATAGCTACTGCGAAAGCTACGTCGCAGACTGCAAGCTTATTTGGGGGGCGTAAACTCCTGTTAATTGATAACGTGGACCGTATACGTAACATCAAAGAGGTTGCAGGGATCCTGAAGGAAACAAAAAATCCTGTGATCTTGGTTACATCTGACTTCAGCTCAAAGCGGCTTGCAACGATAAAACGGATGTGTGAAAAGGTGCAGATTAGGAAGCCAACATCTAAAAGAATCCAGAAGATACTTAAGCAGGTCTGCTGTAAAGAAGAGGTTACATATGATCCGGAGACTCTGGAAAAGATTGCAGAAAATGCTTCAGGGGATGTTAGGTCTGCGATAAACGATCTTGAGACCCTGGCTAAGGGAAAGAAAAATATCTCACTTGACGACTTGGAGGTTCTCGTAAAGAGAGATAAGACCTCAGATATCTATAAGGCATTAAATCTAATACTTGCAAAGAACGATTTCAATGAAGCAATTCAATCATTATATCATCTGTCTGAGCAACCTAAGGATATGCTCCTCTGGATAGATGAAAACATGCCTTATATCTATAAAGACCCTGGCGATATCCTGAGGGCATATGAACACATAGCGAAAGCAGACATATTCATAGGAAGAATAACAAATAGGCAATACTGGGGATTTCTTCGATATGCAAGTAAGCTTATGAGTGGTGGTGTGAATGTTTCAAAAAAGAATGGTATACGCTTCACAATGTATAGATTTCCTTCATACTTTATCAAGATGTCGCAGACAAAGAAGGAAAGAAAAATAAAAAATTCTATAGGAACTAAATTGTCTTTGTCGCTTCATTCATCTAGGCGGATTATAGCTAAAGAGTATATACCTTTATTTAAGACCCTCTTAAAGAATGGGAAAACAAGCAAAGAAGAGCTGATAGAAAAATATAGTTTATGTGATGAGGAGATTGAATATTTAAGCTCCTAATCTTCGGATTCATCAAAGCTTATCTCTCCGCTTTCCATTAGAATTCTTAAATCATTAATGTTTAGTCTTCCTTTCTTTTGGAATTTTTTCTTTGCCTCTGATGTGTCCTCTTCTCTTTTTTTGTCTTCCCTTTCCTGTCTGATTGATTTAAGTTCTTCGTTTAATGGTGTAAACTTCTCGCGAAATTGTTTTATCTCCTCTTTGAGTGCAGTTATCCTATCTCTAAGAGGATTCATTTGATCATATTTTCCAATAAGTTTTTTATGGTGTCCATTGGAATTCTCTCTGAATTCATCAACCTCCCGGTATATCTGCATTGCACGCTCATGACTTTCCTGTGATTCTTCTGCTAGGTTCTTTATCTTTTTACATACTTTGTCAAAGGTTTTGTTGAATTTTTGAATTTTTTCATAGTCGCTAGATATTTTATTATGTATGTCATCAGCTTTCTCTACTGCATGTAATCTTTCCTGCACCTCAAAAATCATATTAGAAAGCTTGATTTCATCACCCAAAGGGATATCTTCTTCAAGGATCGTTGTTAGCTTCTCATTATAGAACTTAAGCAGGGTTTCCTTTGTACCTCTGGCATTTTTGTTGAATTCATCTCTCTTAGTCTTTTTGCTCTTGATTTCATCACCTATTCTTTTTATCTTATCACTACTCTTGCTGCGGTTCTTCTTTAGTTTTGCAACCTCTTTGTTGAATTCATCTCTCTTATTAAGAAACAGTTTAGCATCGTCAAGGGATTTTTTTATGGATTCCCTGCATTGATCTCTTTTAACTCTTAATTCATCTGCTTCATTTTTATGGACGTCTATTTCACAGTAGAGCGTCTTGATTTCCTTATTCCGTTTATCTATCTCATGGCGGAGATTGTTTACTTGCTTTTTGAGCTCTTTTTCATTCATTTTGATAACTCAGCCCAATAACTGATTGCCTCCTTATGGGAATCTATGATGTTTTTTAGGAAGGTTTGTCTCTGTTTTGGGTTGAGGCTGCTTGTTATTTTCATCTCTTCAAGTTTCTTATTTATCTGAGATAATTCCTTTTCATTTTTCTTCTTCTGCGTTGAGTATGCTTTAATCTTCTTTTTATCATCCTCCAGTTCGGCGTCCTCCGTCCAATGGGTGATAAACTCTTGTTTTTCCTCTAGGATAAGGAGTTTGTTGAGTAGTTCGAATTCTGTGTTATATCCTGTGAGAAACCTTTGGTGTTTTTCCACAAGCTTTTTTGGCAGCTGTTTTTTTGTGAGTGTTTTTGTTTTAGGTTGTTTTTTTGTGGGTGTTTTTGTTTTAGGTTGTTTTTTTGTGGGTGTTTTTGTTTTAGGTTGCTTTTCTGTAAGCATTTTTGTTTTAGGTTGTTTTTTTGTAAGCATCTTTGTTTTTGGAAGGTATTGTTATGAAAATAGGAATAAGGAATTAAATATAATGTTAAGCAGAGCCTCTTTTTTTTTGATTGAACTTGGCGGTGTGTGTGTTTTTTGATTTTGTGTGGTATGTGAACCTATTTCACAAACAGGTAGCAGTGACAGTGTCCCGTTTCCTGGATTTCTTTTTGGGAGTATCTGCATGGACAGATTATTTTTTTGTCTATTTCAGGGTCGCCTTCCACTCTCCTGCAGGGGCAGTATTTTTCTCCGTATTTTTTTTCATTCCTAAGTACGCCCTTGATTACTCCCTCTGTTATCTGTTCATCTGGATTTAATCTAACTCCTTTCTCTTTTGCGTATTTTCTGTATTTGTCTGCGAGTTCCTTTATTTCAGGGTCCATATCTTTTTGTTGTCTTAAACGTTTTTATCCAGCCATTGTCTTATGTTCGGTTCAGGTAAGGCTCCGACGAATTCATCAACTATTTTACCTTCCTTAAACATCTTAACTGCAGGTATGCTGGATATCTTGTATTGTGTGCTTGATTGGGGGTTCTCGTCAACGTTAACCTTAGCCAAAATAATTTTTCCGTTATATTCTTTTGTAAGTTTTTCTAAAACAGGTGCCAGCATTACACAAGGCATACACCATTCTGCCCAAAAATCAACGACAACTGGAACACTCATAGACTGTTCTAATACGTCTTTTGCGAAGCTACCATCTGAGACCTTAATTTCTGTTTTAGGTTCTTCACGCAGCTTTCTGGCAAGCTTCTCCATTTTTTCTTTTTTGATTCTTTCAAGTTCATCCATTTCCTTTCTACTCCACGAAATATATTATTTTTTTGAAAAATATGCGCTCTACCTTAAATCATGGGATTCAAAGTGTTAAAATAAATAAGTAACTTTTTAACGGTGAAGTGTGTGGTGATCTTGGACGATATTTAATCCTGCAGTGTTTCACAGCGTTTCTATTTTTAGTGGAGGTGAAGAATAGAAACATGTGTCTGTTTGATGTTTAATCCTGGTTTTCATGTTGGCGGGATATGTCACAGTTCAAAGTGCATGTGTTAGCTACAATATATCCTTCCAAACTGTTACGCAAATCTGCCGGATACAATTGGAGTTATGAAATATGTCAAAAAGCCACGCCCGCGATCAGAATAGATTATAGAATCCTGCATCTACCGTAGCTATAATTCAATTGATGATTGTATGGACGCAGAGATTATACTATTTTCTCATGGTTCATCTCTTGGAAAGCCTATTTTACTATGGTCTATATCCCTCTACACAAATTAAAGGCCTCAAATTCGAAAACTTTGAGTGCGCAATATGTTTGTGAAAAGAAACACAATAAACTAAATTAATCATATCTGTTCTATATGGAATCTGTTTCTATATCTTTTAAATATTTTTATGGTTTTAGGGCCGAAAACCCAGAGAAAAACCCCGTTCCCTACTGCGTGGAGGCTGTCAAACCAGAAACTGTTCACATTAACTGCAAGAAATGTGTTAAGGTTCAAAGGATAAATGAAGGCAGACCAAAACCATAGGTTCATAATCCCTCCAAAGAGATAGCCCCCGAAAAAACCCGTTAAGACAAGCTTCCATCTTCTATTTAGGTTAACAAATCCTGAAACAAACCCGATAAAACCCCATGCAAAGACCTGGTAAAGTGTCCACGGGCCCATGCCCAAAAAAATATTGGATAATAGCGCAGTGAGTGCTCCAACCATGAACCCTGCAACCGGTCCAAACACATACCCTGAACAAATGATAAGAAATGTGGATGGCTGCATGCCCGGGACCACTGCAAACGGAACCCTTAATGCAGCAGACACCGCACCCAATACTGCTATAAATCCTATCTCCTTAGAGCCCACATTAGATCTCTCAAACTCCAGTAAAAACGCTGCAACACCAAGAAACATGACTGTGGACACAAACAAACCCCATGAAAATGCGCTGCTGCTTGGATCAAAGACTGAATCAGGCAAAAAAACAGGTATAAGAAACGAAAACAAACCCAGGACAGACACCAAACATAGAATAATATAGCTTTTTTTCATTCTTTTTCTGAAAAAATCACCTGCTCCGCCTCCAATGCAGTTAATATGTTATCTTGGACATTGTAGTGTTTATAACCTTGAACCAGTCGATTAATTTGAGGAGAAAACAAAAGGGCGTTAGAGAATACATCCCGTCTGGGGCCGTCAGCAACTACCTTGCCCTCACTCAGGAGAACAACCCGGTCAACGTATCCTGCAACCGACTCTATGTCGTGGCTGACTAACACAATCACTTTGCCGCTGCGCCTGTAGTTGTTAAGGAAATCCATTAAAAAAGATTTGGATGCATAATCCATTCCCCTCGTCGGCTCATCCAAGACAAGGATATCTGGTTCAGCAACAATAACCGAAGCCAACGCTACACGCTGCCTCTCTCCGCCGCTTAATGATCTGGGGTAACTGTCTTTTTTGTCTGTAAGACCAAACAACCCTAAAACAGAATCAGTCTTTGAACAGATTACCTCCTCTGACACATTTCTGTTCTCTAAAATATAGCGGACCTCTTCTTCAACTGTGTCAGCGAAAAGATGAACATTGGGGTTTTGGAAGACGTATCCAACCATCTCAGCTAACTTGGAAACATCAGCTTTTCTTGTATCTCTTCCGGAAACAAGAACACAGCCTCCTGTAGGCTTTAATAAACCATTTATGTGTTTTATAAGGGACGTTTTCCCTGAAGCATTGCGCCCCATCACCGCAACAAACTCTCCTGCATAGAATCCGAGAGAAACCTTCCTTAAAGCTACTGCATCATTAGGGTAGGTGTATGAAACATCCCTAAAATCGACCTTGATTTCTCCTCTATCTATCTTATCTGTTAACTCAATTCTTCTGGATTCCTGAAAGAAACCTGAAAACATCCTGCGTCCCTCTCTAACCGTCAACGGAATCGCATCAAGTCTAAAGCCTCTGTTGCGTATGGTGTTGGCAAGAGAAACAATCGGCGGAAGGCCGACGCCAAGCGACTTAAATCTGGGGTCTGCGAGAATTTTTTTCGGGTGGCCATCCAATATCACTCGTCCTTTATCTAATGCAATAATCCTGTCTACGTGATGAACCACGCGGTCAAGCCTGTGTTCAACTAAGACAATAGTTAAACCCAGGTCACAATTAAGCCTCTCTAATACGTTTATTACATCCTCTGCGCTTTTCGGATCCAGTTCAGATGTAGGTTCGTCTAAAACAAGAACCTGTGGATTCAATACAAGACTAGATGCTATTGCTGTTTTTTGTTTCTCGCCTCCGGATAATTCAGTAGGATGCCTGTGTCGTATATGTGATATTCCAACAGAGTCAAGGGCCTCTTCTACTCTCTTATTTATTATGTTGGGTGGATAACACAGGTTCTCTAATCCAAACGCTATTTCTCGTTCAACCTCGGACATAAGCAATTGGTTTTCAGGGTCCTGGAATACTACCCCCACGTATTCAGCCAATACCTTAGTCGGTGTCTCAAAAACATTTTTTTCGCAGACAACCACCTCTCCTTTAATCCTTCCGCCATAGAAGTGAGGTATAAGCCCGTTAAGGCACCTGCACAGGCTGGATTTTCCGCTGCCAGAAGAGCCTGCAACCAAAACAAATTCCCCTGGTTTTATCTTCAGGCTGACATCAGATAAAGCAGGTTCTGCAGAATCCGAGTAATAGAATGATAGGTCACTTATTTTTATCATCTTAACCCCCGTGAATTTATTTGGGCTAAAGGAATAATTGAAAAAACCAGGATAGTGAAAACAATTATATAGGGTATCTCCTCAAATGTAAATGTGATTGGCTCAAGGGAAGGATAATAGTTGTAGCTGCCAAAGCCTACATATCTTATGCAGGCAGCCGCCAAAACAGTTAAAACAGACAGAAAAAGTATGGTGTATTCTAACCCTCCTATGGCTGGGTTTTTATAGAATGTCCTCTTACTGTTGCAGCCGAACGCTCTTGATTCCATCGCCTCAGATACCTGCACTGCCCTGTCAAGGGAATTAGAGAGTAAGGGGAATATTACCGGAATCCGGGCCTTGACTCTTTGAATCATATTCCCTGAGTTGAGTCTGATACCTCTGCTCTCCTGAACCTCGGTTAATGTATCTGAGTCACGGATTAATGCCGGCATAAAACGAAATGCAAGTGAGGTAACATACGTGGATTTAGGGAAGAGTCTAAACCGGGTTAATGAATCAAGCAGGTCATCAGGGTTCACAGTATATAGAAGAGACGCAAACGCAGACATTATAGTCAGCAGCCTAAGAGACATGCCTGCGCCGTATGCGATCGCCTCCAATGATATTTCGGGTCTTCCGATCAATGGAACATTAAACGGAAACACGTAAAGTATATGTGTGCCATGATGTGAGAAAAAAGGATTCAACAACATGATCAGCATACAGAGCCAGATACAATATTTCATATAAGACATCCACCCCCTAAATACCTTAGCATATATTGCAACCAAGACAGTCGCCGTAAACAGCAGCGTAAGATAAACCGGATTATCGAAGACCAACGCCGCTACAACCACTGAAAGAGACCACAGCATCATGCATAAGGGATTAAGCCTATGATACATTGAATCCTTGGGTGGGAAAATAGGGTCCATCATGTATATGGTAGAGGCATTATTTTTTCATCATGTATAAATACCCCGAAATAGTTTCGCAAAAGCCCATGTTTTTCAGATAGTATATGTGCTGCGTACTCTATTTCTTCTCTTTCTGTGCCCGAAACCACAAAGACAACGTTCTCAAATGCGCCGGTGCCTTTAGGATTCCATGGATTCTGGGTGGCAAGTACTAGTGCACCCTCGCTCTTATAGGTCTTTTCTCCCATAGAATCCAAAACAACTATCTTGCCGTCTTCAAGGTATGCAAAAAAACCTAGCTTCTTATGGTTACTCATCAACTCAGCTATTAATTCATTTGAAGGATAACCAATGAGTATGATATTAGATGACTCCCTAAATTCATCTAAGTTCTCTGAGGACACCGCAGTAGCCTCATCTACACCTAATTCAATTAACGAATCCCTGACCTCATATGCATCATCCCTGAATTCATCTGACCCATACACGATAACTGTAGGGTGGGTTCTCCCATATGTTCCGTGAAGAAACGGTTCAGGGTAGTCGCCCACTATTGCAGGGATAAAAAACATGTAACCCCAGCTGTGATAATCCCATCTCTCAATGTCTCCAGGATACATCACATAATCAGAGGATCCTGTGTTTGCAAGTATGCCGTTTATGTAATAAAACCAATCCATTCTCGCACTCTGGCTTCCACTATGTCCTGAATGAACGCCATTAATAGAGTTCACAAACCCTCCGTTGTATGCTGTCTCAACGTTAGCTACAGACTCTAAAGCATACATGGCAGAAACATCACCTGATAGGTTATAATTAGCGTTTATGATCTCTTCTCTGCCAAAATCCCTGCAGACAACAACCGAAACACCCTTGGACTTGTTTCCTGAAGAAAACACATCATCTTCACTATTTTCTGCATTTTCAGTAGTCTTTATGCATCCGCAAAAAAGCAAGGTTAACACAAGAAACAGGGTTATCTGATGTAATCTCTTCTCTGGCATTTTTTTTTATCTATCATATGTGCTTTAAGCCCTTTTGTTTTCTTTCATTTGGAAAATCAGGTTTTTTCCCTCTCTTGGATTTAGCATGTGTTGCGGCAGCAAAAACCCCAAGAGACAAGATCGCAGCCAACGCCGCTAGCATACTTCCTCCGCTAGCATAAGCGATCACATTCCCGATAAACTCGGGGGGTGTGCTCGTATCCTGACTGGATACACTATTTTTTGCATGTTTGACAACCACATTAACTGGGATCTTAACGCCTGCAGCAATACCCAGTCGGGAGGACGAAGCTTCTGAAACCACTGAAATCCGGGTCATGTACTCTATAGTTTCCAGGCTATAAACTGAAACATTCACTGTCTGCAATTCCCCTGGATTCAACTGGAATTCTGTAGGGGTTAGGGTAAGATAGGGAAGATTATCATCTGCATAAACACTGTATCCTATTTTGTCATCATCTGAGTTTATGACATATAGTGTTTTAGTAAGCAGTTGGCCTGAATCCCCCTCAAACTCCAATTTAGCTGGATTGACACCTAACCCAATTGCAGATGCATCCGCTGACAATATAAGCAAAACAAATAATGTTGTCTTTGCAGATATCATGGTATCTCCGCCCAAAAGATTAATGTGCCGTTTTGTTCTCCTGCTTCTGAATAATCCATTGGAACCCTTAACTCAGAGGAGTATGGACCCATCGAATACTCCCACACAGATGTGTCATGTGGGACAACTGCACTAAAGTCCCTCCAGATGATACCTGAAAGATATAAGCCCTCCTTGAACAGCTGCGAGGAATTATCACCTATTTCGGCTGTGACATAGATGTCATGTGATCCGGTGTTTGTTATATTTAGTCCTGTTCCGGTTTTATTGTATCCTACGCCAATTCTGCCAAAATCTAATGCATCCTCAGTTACATAAAACGAGATGGCAGGAACTATTGTCGCACTCAACATCACCTGGGCTGTGTCTTGGATTCCTTCAACCTCGACATTGATTTTTTTGCTCCTGATATAATTCTGTTTTTCTGCAAAGACCTCATATGATCCGGGGTGCTTCATTAATATATTCACTGACCCGTTTTCATCTGTCAGATAATCTATGTCAGCGTGCACGGTAAGATAGTCTGTGTCAGCGTATACTGTAGCCCCCTCAAGAGGAAGCCAGACGCTTTCGTTAAAATAGGTCACATTTACAGAGATCATATCGCCCATGCTTACATTTATTTTATCTACTGATATCTTGATTGGGAGCTCATTCCAGCTTCCATAATACCAGAGGACTTCGGTGTGAGGCGCACTTGGAGGAGCTGAATCACCTAATATGAATTCATCGGCTCCGATTTCGGGTGAATAATAGTTAACCCGATACATCCAGCCCACATTTCCGCTATTCCATTCACCTGCAATCATCTGGATAAAGTATCCGCCCCACTTATCTTTGGTGTACATTTCATCTTCATTTACTCCGTTGCCGTCAAGATCATAGAGGTCATCCAGTATCTCAGTAGCTGCCGAAACCAGGGGCGTATCCCATATCACCTCATTTCCGCTCCAGTCATCGATGTGTGTGACTGGTGTGTTAAATGATAAATTATCTGCATATATTGTGTTATTTTGGCCCTCTACTCTCATGTAAATAGAATACATTGGATGCTGTGAAGATTC
>JAUWTD010000043.1 GCA_030609775.1 Candidatus Altarchaeota archaeon | reverse complement strand
TTACAAAGTCATCAAACCCCCAAGAGAATCCATGTCCATTGCATTTTTTGCGTCATCAGGCAAAACAATATCCACCGGCTCATTATAGTTGTAAAATTCCATCGCAAGACTCATATTCATAACCGCACCTTCCTGCTCCATCACCATACGCATAAATACCTTCTTAGCCAAGAAGGTATCTTTGGATATCCACTCCACCGCACTTGCATCTATGATACTGTCTAATTCACCATTATCCATGGCTGATGCCGATCCAAGCTGCTTGCTAATTATATCTAACATATACTGTAAATCCATTTCAATACTCAGAACATAACAGTCTTCTCCATCTATTTGTTCGTCGTCAAGAAATCTTGCATTACCATACATTAACTCCTCAGGTACCGCAGCATACATCTGCTGATCCCAGAAATCAGGGGATGTCTCATTTTTCACCCAACCAAACATAGGAATCTTCATATATTGTATATCATTGATTACATACTGTTCCATCTCCATATTCATGCCAAGCATAGACATCAACAGATTAGTCTTCATTTTCTTATTAATAAGATCAATTTCACCATCCCCTGACATGCTCATCTCAGCATCCATGCCCGTCGGCATACCCTCATCCCCCTCCAGAATCATGTGAATATCGGTATTAAAGGTATATGTTTTAACAGTATCCGCAGCCTCAATTGACTTAGACATCACCTGCTTTGCAGAGAGTTCTTCGTCTATGCGTTTTTCGTCTGTAACACACCCTGCCATCAACAACATGAAGATTACTGTGATTAATACACTTGGTATAAAGAATTTTTTGTCCATATAATACATTATAATCCACTCCATTAAAAAACCAGTTCCCCTCTAAAGACCTCCTCAACCGGACCCGTCAAAAAAATCTTTTTGATATATTCTCCCTCAAACTCAAGGTCAACACGTAAATTGCCGCCTTGCGCATGAAATAACATAGATTTGGTCTTGTCTGCGAGATTATTTAAAGCCAACGCCACCGCAGAAGCACATATACCCGTACCGCATGCAAGTGTTTCACCCTCAACACCTCGCTCATAGGACCTAATCCCAAATACATTATCCCCCATATTCTGAACAAAGTGTACGTTAACCCCCTTAGGAAACAAGCCCGAATTAAGTCTAATCCTCTGTCCAACCCCTAAGACATCCGCTTCCTTGAGGTTTTCTGTGAATAAAACCGCATGAGGATTACCCAAACCCACTGCAGTAACACGGTAGACTGCATCGCCGACTTCAATTCCCTGATCTATAAAGGTTCCTGAGGGATCACCAGACACCGGAATATTTTTTCTCTTTATAGAAGGAGAACCCATGTCAACCCGCACTTCTTCTACGACTCCATCCACAACAAAAGGCTCTGCGACTATGAGTCCGGCCTTAGTCTCCACCCGGATCTGTTTCTTTTTTTGGATCCCGTGATCGAAGACATATTTTATAAAACATCTCATCCCATTGCCACACATCTCAGCCGGGGATCCGTCAGGATTATAGAACACAAAAGATAGATCATATTCACTAGAAGGCTGAACAAAGATCACACCATCGGACCCTATGCCAAAATGCCGATCAGACACCTTAACAACAAACCGGGGTTTTTCTTCTCTGCTAACAAAAATCTTATCTAACTCATCTATTAACACAAAATCGTTTCCCGCAGCCTGCATCTTCAAAAAGGAGATATTCATCTTCTGATTCCAACAATAATATTCATCTTCTGATTCCAACAATATTTAGATTCTACAGCTTAAATAAAATAAAATAGAAAAAAAATAGGATGGACTTCTCAAAGTTAACTAAGATATTCCATAGGCTTGAGGAAACAAACAGCAGACTGGAAATGGCAGCCATAGTTGCAGATTTCCTAAAAAATGTTCCAGAAAAAGATCTACCTCAAATCACCCTATTTCTAAGAGGAAGAATCTTCCCTGCATGGAGTGGAAAAGAGATAGGGATAGGGAACAAATTAGTTATCCGCGCAATCTCAAAGGTATCAGGTACCAAAGAAGATAAAATAGAAGACCTAATAAGGGAGATGGGCGACACAGGGCTTGCCGCCGAATCCCTGCTAGTTAAGAAAACACAGACCACCCTTTTCTCAGAGAAACTGACACTTGATAAGGTATGTGCAAACCTTGAAAAACTTACAAATTTAACAGGCAACGGCTCACAGGACAGAAAAATCGCATACATATCAGAGCTGCTCGCATTCGCCGAACCAGAGGATACACGATACATCATCAGACTTATTCTGGAGGAATTAAGGCTTGGCATCGGAGAGGGGATTGTTAAAGATGCAATCGCTCAAGCATTCCAGGTTGACCTAAAACTCGTTGAACACGCTTATTCTATGTCCACGGATCTTGGAGGCGTGGCAAAAACTGCAAAACAGGAAGGTTGCGAGGGGCTTAAGAAAATCACCATGAAAACCGGCCGACCTATTGACGTGATGTTAGCTAAAAAAATAGGGAGCCTACAGGAAGCCTTGGATAAATTAGGCAAACCCGCCTTTGAAATAAAATATGACGGCGCAAGAATACAGATACATAAGGAAAACGATAGAATAGGATTATATACAAGGAGACTTGAGGATGTGACAAAACAGTTCCCTGAAATAGTTAAAGCAGCCAAAGAAAACATAAAAACAGGCTCCGTGATAGTGGAAGGTGAAGTTGTCGCAATAAAATCAGACAAAGACCGGTCGCCTAGACCCTTCCAGGATCTTTCAAGAAGAATAAAAAGAAAATACAAAATCCCTGAGATGACCAAAACCATTCCAGTGGAGATAAACCTATTTGATGTAATCTTCTACTGTGGCGAAGACAAAACCCGTGAGGGATTCTTGAAGAGACGCAAGCTTCTAGAAGAAATAATTAATCAAACAGACAGGTTCAGGCTTGCAGAACAAATAATCACAGATGACTTAGATGCAGCTGAAGTATTCTATAGAAACGCCCTCGAACTCGGACACGAAGGGGTGATAGCAAAAAACCTTGACGCACCGTATCAGGCCGGAAGCCGCGTCGGCTACATGTACAAAATCAAACCAGTTATGGAGACACTTGATTTAGTCATCATCGGAGCTACGTGGGGTGAAGGCCGGAGAGCTCGCTGGCTTGGATCTTATCTTCTCGCAGTCTTTGATTCGGAAAGAGAAGATTATATGGCAATCGGCAGAATGGGCACAGGCTTTAAAGATAAACAACTGGAGGAGATGACGGAACTATTAAGAGAAGATATTATTAAGGAAAACGGAAAAGAAGTAAAACTTAAACCAAAGGTTGTCGTCGAGGTTGCCTATGAAGAAATCCAGAAGTCTAAAACATATAGCTCAGGTTATGCCCTCAGATTCCCAAGACTCGTCAGAATAAGAGTAGATAAAAGCCAATACGACGCCGACACCCCGCAAAGGATCAGAGAACTCATAGAAGGTGTTGGCAGCATAGAAACAGATTATTTAGACCATTAAAACAATAAGTAATTTAACCAAGATAAGGGAAAAAAAGAATGAAAAAGCTAATACTAATTGGGGGTATAATATTTTTAGTTGTTATGGCAGGCTGTGTAACAGACGAAAACAAAGAAAAGGTAACCTCCGTTGAAGACGGACAAAAACTAACACCCTCAGAGGTAGTTAGTGGATTCTATGATGCCTTACTTCAAGGCCAAATAAATAAGAGCATAAGCTATTGCTCCGTTCAGCTATTGGAGTACATGGAGGATAAAACCGATAAACCCCCGGAGGAATCGCTCAGAGAAGTATACGAAAAAATGAAGGAAATAGAAGTTCAAGTAGAAGTCGTCAAAGAGAATCAGATACAAACCATTCAAATAAACAACGAAACCATTGAAACAACAACAGTAGATGTTAGGATCTGCATCGAAGAAGAATGCCAGGAAGACATAGTTTATCTGATAAATGAAAACAACACATGGAAAATAACACACGGAAAATGTATAGGAAAATCATCCTGCCCACCTAGCCAATAACACAGGAGATACAATAAATCTGCCTCCACCCAGTTACCTCTTAAAAAGAGGTAAATTGTTCTTGTTTTAAGGAGAGGGGATCTTATACAAAAACTCAAAAAAAATACATTACACCTCAAACAAGCTGCTATATGCGACTAAGCGACTGAAAGAAGCGCACGTCGCATACGCGTGTGCACGAAAGCGAGCCGTGCCTGTGGGCCCGCCCGGATTTGAACCGGGGATCTTCGCCACGTCAAGGCGACGTCATAACCAGTCTAGACTACGAGCCCTTTTTTTTTAATCTTTGTCTAATGTGAGGTTTGATAGGTCAACTAAGCCAAGGACTAGGTCTATTAGGCTTACGACGCCTAGTAGTTTCTCTTCTTTGACTACTGCGAGTAATCGTATGTTGTATTCTATCATTTTTTTTATTGCGGTTTTGATTGTGTCTTCGGGTTGTATGGTTATGATGTCTTTTACCATTACGTCTTTTATTTTGGTGTTTTTGTCGAAGTAGTCGCTGATGGACATAACAAGAAGCAGGTCGTATGATGCGATGATGCCTACAGGTTTTTCGTTGTCTGTTACGATGAGTGAGTGGATTCGGTGTTTGAGTATTTTTTCTGCTGCCAAGATCACTACGTCATCTACATTAATTGTTATGACGTCAGATGACATGATATCTTTTACCAGGGTCTCATGTTCTCTGCGTGTTGCCTTAACTTCCTCTAATTTTTTAATAAAAAAATCAGTTTTGTTTTTCATCCTATCCTAGGCGTTAAATTTTTTTGTTTTCCCGAATCCGCAGGATACACAAACTTTCTTACGTTCATGGAAGGAATATTTTCCGCATCGTTTACATCGGATGTGGGTGTGTTTTTTGTTTCTTTTACCTAGACTGGGTGTGCCTTTACTCATTTTTTATCTTTATTTTTATTGTTTTTATTATTGTTTTCAGCATACAAAAAGGATCATGTCTCCTCTCAAAAACAGTTTCTTAAATTTTTTCTCTAAGTCAGCATCTTGGAATTCAGCATTCTCTAAAACAAGATTTATGTGTATATCAAATGCCTTTAATATTCCTCTGATCTCCATACCATTTTTTAACCTAACCAAAACCTGTTGGTCCAAAAGTTCGCCTAATGCATCTAAGGGTTTCATATATATCACCTAAGGATATTAATACTAGATGGAATGGAAGTTATATAAAATAAGACAACGAATAGAGTGGAGATAATGGATAATATAGGTATTGATGTTGATGTAGATGGTTTGATAAAGGATATAGGTAAGAGAGTTAATAAGATAAGGGTTAGTCTGGAGGAAAATCGCCTTGATGCTTTTCTTGCAGTTAAGTTGAGGAATGTTCGCTATCTCACAGGTAAAGAGACCGGTAGAGTCCTTATAACCAGAGACCATGCGGTGTTATGGGTAAAAGACATATATGTGGAGCTTTACTCTGAATTTTATTCAGATAAGAATTATAAAATCGAGGTCAGAGAATATGAGAAAGATGTTGTAAAGGATTTTGTCAATAGGTTAGAGATAAAGAGATTAGGTGTTGAGAATATAGCGGTAATAGAATATCGAAAGGTTTCAGAAAATATCAAGGGTCAGTTGCTTCCATGCAGTATGGTTGAGAAACTGCGTGCGGTGAAGTCAGAATATGAGATAGGGCTCCTTCGAAAGGCTGCTGAAATAGCGAAAAAGGGTATGGAAAAGGCCTATGAGGTAGTTGATGAGGGGGCAAGTGAGGTTGATGCCGTTGCAGAGATTGAAGCAGAGATCAGGAGACAGGGCTCTGAAACCCCTCCATTTGAGGGAGGTATGTTACTTGCGTCAGGGGATTCGTCATCGGACATACATGCGTTTGCACAGAACAAGAAAATCAGTTCAGACTCAGTTACGGTTGTTGATTTAGGTGGACGATACCAGGGATATCACTCAGACATGACTCGGACTATAAGACTAGGGAGCATAGGTAAAGAGCAGAAAGAGATTTTTGAATTCATCGAAAACCTTGAGCTTGAGACAATAGACGAGGTGCATGCGGGAGTGAAGGCTTCCGAAATCCATGGAATCGTCGAAAAAAAAATCAAGAAAAAAGGATATCAGTTCTATCATTCAACAGGACATGGTGTGGGGTTAAATATACATGAAAAACCAAGCATTGGATCAGGATCAGAGGACACCATAGAAAACAATATGGTCTTCACAATAGAACCAGGAATCTATATCCCCAAGAGATTCGGTGTCAGATTCGAGGACACAATCCTCCTTAGAAAAAATAAAAAAGAGAACCTGACGAGATAAGACAATGCTGAAAAAGTTGAGAAGAAAACAGAAAAACGATCAGAGAAAAATCGCTGCCGAACGCATCAGTATTCTGTTTAAGCTTGCCGACGAAGCTGCCATCTGCAAAAACCTCAAGGATGCAGACCACTACATTAATGAAGCAAGAAAAATTGCGATGAAATTTAATATGAGAATCCCAAAAGGATACAGGGGAAGATTCTGTAAGTACTGTTACAGGTATCTGCTCCCATCAACAACATCAAGGGTAAGAATCAATTCACAGCAGCATAGGGTCGAGGTGAAATGCCTTGAATGTAATAGGGTTATATTTTATCCATTTATACGTGAGATCAAGGAAAGAGGGAAAAAATGAAGGAAAAAATAAAGACGCTTCAGATAGGGAAAACAGGGGTTACTGAAAATATTCTTGGAGAGATTAAGACACAACTAAAAAAACATAAAATCATGAAGGTGAAGATACTTAGGTCTGCAAAAGGCGACAAAGACAGCAAAGAGATTGCAGGAGAGGTCGCAACACATGTGAAGGCTAAGCTGTTGGATGTCAGAGGCAACACCTTCATCCTTAAGAGGGAATAGATATTTTAAGTACGACTTACAAATAATCTTAAACACAATAATGATTTCAGGGTGAAATCTTTTTAATAAAAAAAATGGCTGATTTACGTAAATTAGTTTTGGATGTTTTAAAACCACATACGCCAGATATAGTTACCTTTGCAAAGGAGCTTGCTGCTGCTCCAGGGATAGATGGCATCAATATCAGCGTATACGAAATGGATAAAGAGGTTGAAACCGTGAAGATCACAGTAATAGGTAAATTTTCTAACATGGACAAGATCAAGGAAATAATATCTGATGTTGGCGGAACCATACACTCCATCGACGAGGTTGCAGCAGGTAAAAAAATCGTTGAAGAGGATGTTACACTCCATGATAGATTACGTCCTATGTAGTTTAAGATGTGTGATGACCTGAAGGCTAAGGTAGAAAAATACCTTCAAAAGGCAGAACCCTTGTTTGAGAAATTAGATATCAGGTTGCCAGAGGATATTAATCTTGAACAGATCTCTGAAGAATTTTATGATATGGCTACCTGCTACTATAAAGATGCAATCCATTTCTATGAAAACGGAAATTATGTGAATGCACTCGCTGCATTAGAGTATGCAGAAGGATGGATGGATGCGGGAAAAAGGCTGGGAATATTTTAGAAAAAAAGACATTTACTCCATAGGGGCATTGATACCATCTATCATCTTTTTTATTATGTCGTCGGTTGTTACCCTCATTGATGCATACTCAGGGTATAGGATAAGTCTGTGTCTCAAAATAGGGTATGCAATCCGCCTTATGTCAGTTGCAGTTACATAATCCCTGCCATCCAGAAACGCAAGAGTCTTTGTAGCATTCATAAACCCTATAGATGCCCTTGGACCTGCACCAGTCTGGATCTCTCTCCGATTCCTCGTTGCCTGAACGATGTTTACTGAATAGGTGAGAAGAGAATCAGATAACTCCACAGTCTCTTTGATCTCCTGTTGGATGATAAGAATCTCCGCAGGATTAAATATAACCTCAGGTGTCTCGGTAGATAGCTTAGATCTTGCTATCAACACCTCCTCCTCAGGTGTAGGGTATGCGACAACTGACTTGAAAAGAAACCTGTCCATCTGAGCCTCAGGCAAGGGAAAGGTCCCCTCCTGATCTATTGGATTCTGTGTTGCTAAAACAATGAATGGCTTAGGTAGAGGATAGGTAACTCCTCCAAGAGATATGGCTTTTTCTGACATGGCCTCCAAAAGAGCTGCCTGAGTCTTAGGGGGTGCCCGGTTTATTTCATCCATAAGCAAGATATTTGTGAATACCGGACCTTTTTTAATAGATTGTTGTCCAGTCTTCCCATCAAAGAATGTTCCGCCAGTAATATCATTAGATGCTAGATCAGGTGTTCCCTGAATTCTTTTGAATTCACAAGCTAAGGTATCAGATATGGTCTGGGACAGGAGTGTTTTACCGGTTCCAGGTACGCTTTCAAGAAGAACATGTCCTCCACAGAATAATGCGATCAATATCTCTTCTATGACCTTTTCATTTCCAATAACTACCTTATGAATCTCATGATACAATTGAGCAAAGAGCTGTTTTATATCCCTATCCCTCTCAACTCCGCTGATTTCCACCATAGTATATACTTCTTTATATTTGTTTAAATACGATTTTTAACCTACTATTTTTGTTTTCCATTTTACTCAGTATCCTTTATCTCTTCATTGTTAAGCGCAGCTATCTTAGCATTAGTGTCGGTCAGATGCTTGCGGTATTCTTCAATAATTGTCTTAAATTGGTTTTCATCCAATTGCATGTTAAGATATTTTTCTTTCACGTCTTTTATTTTTTCCTCTAATTCATCCCTTCTGGAAAGCAGGGTATTTAACTCCTGATCTATCCCAGACACATCAGTCTTTCCCTGCATCAACGTATCCTGCGACCCCTCTGCCTTTTCCTTGTTTTTTGCTGATCCCTTGCCTTTGATGCTATTTAACATGTCCCGGGTTTCTTTTTGGGCTTTTTTCAGGAAGTCCTCATAATCCTTATTCCATCCGCCTTTAATCACTTCCTCAAATAGATTTAGGGATTTTTCAAACAATTCAGTGATGTTTCCATCTCCTTGTCCACCCAACACCCTCTTCGCCCTTACCCTATAAGAGAATGCGTTCAATACATTGATCTGAGATTTGATTATAATTTGTTCTTTTTCACTTTTTGTTTTCTCCATAACCAGATTATAGTGACCTATTGCTTCAGATAGGTATTTATCAGCATGCTCTAGATCATCAATGACCTCATAACAGTCCGCTATGTTAAACTCTGTGTCTGCTATCTTTCTTAGATGTTTGGTATGTCCTTCTTTATCCTTTAATATATCAATGTGCTGGAGATATGCGTCTATGGCTTTTTTGCAGTAAGCATTCATCTCCTCTAAACCCATAGACCGCCTAAGTGCAAATTCTTTCAAACAATCCACGGCAGCCTTATATCCTTCACCTGCATAGAAATAGTTCTTATTCTTCAGGTTATTGTCTGCATACTTTTGATAGATGTTAACTGTATCCATATAGTTTCTGTATTCAGGCACAGGTTTTTTAACAATATTCAGGGACACAATATTTGATGATTTAACATATTTATTCCCTTCCTTGTCATTATACAACACCTCCAGGGGTTTTATCCTGTATTCTCCTTCTTTTTTAGTTGACAGCTTAAGAGAATCGGTGAGTGACTGTTTTGCAGCAAGCTCATCTATCGCAGATAGGGGTTTTATTATTTTTATTTCCTCGGGAAGATGGGATAAAAACATGATTTTTTTTATTGGCAGATTCCCGTGATTTGTCACAGTCAGGTTTATGATCAGGGGTTTTCCAACAAAGGAATAACATGATTGATCCATTGTAAGACTTATCTCAGGTTTCTTAGTTAATTCATCAAGGCTTTTTTCAGACTCTTTGATCTTACTTTTCAAAAACTTCAGATATCTTTCAGTGAATCCGCCAAAGGATATGGCTTCATTAAACTTCTCTACCGATGTCGACAGAAAATCACCTGAAAGAGAGTAATTACCTTTCTGGATTGCCAGTTTTGCACTTATTAGAGACAGGAAGGCATTAGATAAAACCATCCTTTCTTTAATACCCTTATCCTCAAAGTAATCAACCGCACTTTTAAAATACTTTTTTGAATTGACTAGGTTATCTAAAACCCTGTTGGATTCGGCAATACCAAAATAAGCTTCACCCATATTTGATATTGCGTCCTCAGTTACACCAATCTTCCTTAATCCTTCAATATACCTAAGATACATTTGATTTGCTTTATTATATTGATCAATTATGTGGTCTTTTTGCGAGAGCATGGAATAACATTCACCTGACCGCTTATAGCCTTCAGCTGCATTGAAAAAATCATTTTTATTCATGTGATTTCCAGCAAAAATCGTAAACTCGGCAGAAGCCTTCAAGTATTCGTTTATTTCAAGATAACATTCTGCACTATTATAAAAGTCTTTTGCCTCAGAGTATTTTTTCGCAGCTTTTGTAAACGAAGTAAAGAAATCTCCTAGATCATTCTTCTTCTCGATCATTCCCATCTTGAAATAGAATTCACCCTCCCTCATAGGGTCATTTAAGCCCTTATAGCTTTTCGCTGCTTTTTTATAGAATTCCGCTGCCTTGGGAAACTTTTCCTCAGCAGCCCATGCATCACCTAGTTCAGAATATAATTCCGCGGCTTTCTGGTATCCTCGGATATATTCCTTGCTTTCCGCATCAGATGCAGCATACCGGGCATATTCTATATATGAATCAGCAGCATCCCCGTAACGACCAAGGGAGATATAACACTCCGCGATATTCCAATAGTTTTCTGCTGCCTCAGCATGATTATGTGTCCGTTTGTCAATAACACATGACTTCATATAACTTTCTATTGCTAGATCATACTTTTTCATGAGCTGATAGCATCTGCTAGCATTTTTGTAGGCTTCTGCCGCAGTGGCATTGTCGTTGTCCCTGCTTGTATCTGCGGCCTTTATATAGTAACGAGTCGCCGTATCAAGATCATTTGTCTCCTCATAATTTTTGGCAATGCCCATATATGTTCTAGCGACATCACCATAACGCTCAAGTTTTGTGCCCATTTCTGCTGCATTCACATAGCAGTTTATCGCATCACCGTGTTTACCTTGCCTTCTGAGCACCTCTGCTGCATTTCCGTAGTTTTTGCTGGCAGAAGTCATGTCGCCTAGACTTGAACTGAGTTTAGCGGAATGTATGTATGCGTCATATGCCTGATCATATGCATCAGCCTTATCATAGAGTTCACCGACCATTGAATAAGACGCACTTGCGATGAGATCATTTTTTAATATAGAATACATGTCAGCTATCTCTTTAAAGGCGTCTGCGGACTCTTTATATAATTCCACTTCATCATATGTCTTAGACGCCAATTCAAAGTATGTGTTTGCGCTTGGATACTCTTCCAGTTTCATATACATTCTTGCAGCTTTTTTGTAGTATTCTGCAGCCTTTGAAAAATCAGCTAACCTAGACTCTTTTTTATAGTGCCGTATGTTTTTGTAGCAGTCACCGATTTTTATGTAGTGGGGAACAAGCTTGAAATAATCATCTATCGAATAGCCTGATCGCGACTTCATTATTTGAAGCTTCAATTCCAGGAAGCTAAGGTAAGCATCTAAAGCAGACTTGTGGTCATTATTCTTCTCATAGGCTTTGGCTTTTTTAAGCCATTTAGAGAGTTCTATGTCCTCTTTAGTCTTCTTCACCCAAACAGATGCTACATCTTTCTCTGACTTTAGAGTAGATGCAAGAGATTTACGTAATTTTTTCATTATCCCTTAATCAACAATAATTTAGTATCTATTTAAATTTAAGAAATAAAACCCTTTTTATCTTATATGTTTTCTATAATCAGGGAAGATGCCAAACGGCTGCTGGAAAATTCCATTAAAGAACCCGTATTTATCCAGGATATCGTAGACTCGGCGATCGCAGACCTATCTTCACCAATATCATTCAGGCTGGCAAAAAAGAAAAAAAAGAATCCAATACTATTAGCTGAACAGATAGCTGAAAGGATAACGCCTGCAGGGTTTATCAGGGAGGTGAAAGCAGAAAAAGGCTATGTGAACTTTTATTTAAACTGCCCAATGCTTTTTGTACACTCCATAGATGAAATCAGATCCAAAGAAGAAGACTATGGCAGACTAGGAAAAAAAGACGAAAAAATCATTCTAGAGCATACATCCATTAATCCATCTGGTCCAGTGCACATCGGAAGACTCAGGAATTCACTTATAGGTGATTGTCTTGCAAGAATACTCAGATTCAACGGATACGATGTAGAAACCCACTACTACGTAAACGACATCGGAAAACAGATAGCGATAATATCTCAGGGTTTTAAGGAGGGTATAAAACCAGATGAGTCAACAATCAGAGAATATGCAGAATACAAGGACAAAGAAGATTTTAGGGTGTTTTTTGAGTATGTTGCAGCAAACAAAAGATTTGAATCTGATCCAGGGTTTGCTCAAAGGGTCCAGAAAAACATATGGCTTGCTGAAAACAGGAATAATGAGGCATTAAGTGAGATAACAGATGTCGCCGAAAGATGCCTTACAGGCCAAAGGGAAATATTTAACAGGCTCAACATACAATTTGACTGCTTCGACTTCGAAAGCGAATACATACGAAACGGTTCCATTAATGCAGTCCTTGAATTCCTCAAGAAGAGCGATTATGCAAAAGAAAACGAAAAAGGATTCGGTCTTGATCTGAGTTCCCTTGGATTACAAAGAAGAAGCGGATTAAGTATACTCTCCAGAAGGGATGGTACATCAGTTTATCTTACACGAGACATAGCCTACCACCTCAATAAAACCAGATCAGGTAGCAGGCTTATAAATGTCTTAGGTGAAGACCATAAATCCGAGTTCCTGGAGCTGAAAGCAATACTATCCAAAATATATGGACTAAAAACCCGGATAGATGTTGTCCACTACTCATTCGTAAGCTTTGAAGGTGCGGAATTATCAACCAGGAAAGGACAAACTGCTCCAGTAGATAAGCTGATAGATGACGCAATTAAAAAAGCTGCGCGAGAAATAGAGAAAAGAAAGATCGCAACCAAAGAAGTTGCTCCATTAATCGGGATCGGGGCGATAAAATACCATATACTAAAGACGACTCCACAAAAACA
>JAUWTD010000050.1 GCA_030609775.1 Candidatus Altarchaeota archaeon | reverse complement strand
TGGTTTTGTATTCCGTCATGGCAGCTTGATGAATCCGAGTATACCTTCATGTCAGGTGGACATGGTTGGCATGGTCCGCCGCAGTCGATTCCCTCTTCTCTTTGGTTTAAAATATTATCTGAACATGATGGACATGGTTGGCATGGTCCGCCGCAGTCGATTCCCTCTTCTCCTTGGTTATGTATCCCATCATAGCATCCGGGCTGAGGTGCTGCAGCATATCCTGTTCCCCCACCTGTGCTTGAGTCTCCGCTGCTTTGAGTGTACTCATCTGTGCTGGGTGATGTTATTCCGCTTGCAATGGTTGTTGTTGTTATTGCCATTGTTGTAGAACTTGTGGTACCTATAGGGTTATAAATCATACATGCGATATCACATACCTCTGTGTCATTCACATTCCCTGAACTGTCTACTGTTTTCACACACAATTGATAACATTCACCCTCCACACCTGATATGTTTATCCAGGTTTGAGGAGTTATTATGTTTCCGTATAGGCTTCCCTCTAAATAAGCCTCTAAGTGATGATAGTCTAAGTCTGAAGGATTAGTCCACCCCCATAGAATCCAACCTACCCCACTTGTGGTTTCGTTTAGATGGGTTATGGTCCCTGGCGGTGTGTTATCTACTCCACTGGTTGCTATTATCTCATATTCTGCTTCAGATGAGAACGTAATATAGATATAAAGATCATCTCCGACTTTGGACCAGTCATCATAGACTGCATTGTTTTTCCTGACTAAATAATTGAATCCTGGTTGCCCTTTAAGAGTCATATAGACTGCATTGTCATTTTTGATCTTGAAACTTTTGTTTGATCCATCAATGTCCATAAACACGTAATCTACACATCCACTTGTATTCATGATCTTTGTTCCGCCGTAGCTGAACTCGCTACATCCCCTACAAAAGAAATAATCCAGACCCCCTGAATTCCTACTGAATGCAATCTCTCCATCTGTTTGCATCTCTCCAGCGGTTACCACTTCGCCGTTACCTGCGAGTGCAATATCTACTGCGTTAGGTGTAGTAATCTTTGTAGCGTAGTCGTTTCCACTACCTCCTGTTACTATGAGCTGTTCAAGGATTGGAATTGAATCAGATGAATTGGTTGGATAATAAATGTTTAACTGTTTAAGACTGGATCCAGATCTCTTGGCTCTAATAACTGGGGCAACCCATTCTGAACCCACGCCATATCCTCCATAGTGCATACCAAAGTGCCGAATCTCTACATCTGTTGAAGGATTTAAAAAAACAGTCATATTCACTGGTTTTGCTGTACTCTCTATATTATCTGTGTATGTCTGGGTATTCCAAATAATCTTTTTAACATCACTAATAGCATGTTCTATCTTCCAACTGCTCTCGCTTGGATTGACTTTATTATACCACTCATAATCCACATTATCAATGTTTAAGTCCCCCATTGCCCAGTTGTCATAATCTGAATCCCCCCCAATATGTCCTTGCGCAGAACCAAACGGGATCATGAATCTGTAGTCGTTTGAGCCTGATGAACTACATTCGTCTATTGAAATAAAGTAGTTATCCCCTATACGCATTAGATCTCTTGTCCACGTGAAGGGTTTATCTATTTCATAATTACTTGGATAAGTATAAGCCGATGTCGCATACACGTGACCTTCTAAAAAATCAAAATCTTCACTGAATACAGTATGATCTATATAAGAACTATCTGCCATCGACCAATACTGTCCTTTACTCTTTCTGAGTCCTCTATACTCATTGTCTGTATAAACCTCAATAGTTGTATGCCCCCTAGATCCTCCACCTCCCCAACTCTGGTCTAAGAATCGTTCATCTCCTGCATCCACAATCATGTATGCTCCTTTCGCCCAAATATCGAATGTTAACTGATCTGGTTCACTGGCTTGATGCCCACTCATTGCAGGTTCATTATGTGATTTAATGAAACTATATAACGCATTTCTATCCCAACTACTCCTAAAAACAGACATCAAATTATTTGAAGAACTCCAACTAGTATCAATATCCTCTTTATAAGATTCGGTTTTATCATAAATGAATATTTTTTCATATCCCGCCATTCCAGCGATATAGAGTCCCTGGTTTGATCTCAATGTTTCATTTATGTATCTTAAAATTATCCTCCTCTCAGGGGTTCCCTCGTCAAAGGCAGCTAAGGCAATGTGTTCTGATCTCCATTTATTTGCGTAACTTACACAATAATTCGGGTAAGCTCCATGAGGTTGGGCTATGTAGGGAAGATATATCATTGCACTCTTTGCCAGATTATATTTATCTGAAAGAGAGGGTTTATCTGGGAACGTATTTTTATATGTGGCATAAAAATAAAATTCAGAGTCTTGATAATAGTTCCTGTAGCCGCCACCTTCCTGATACATTCCATCCTCACTCATCATCTGTTTTAGTAAAGGTAAATATGCCCCACTTTGGCTTTCACCTAGGAAGTCCTGTTCTGTGAACCTTACCCATTCATGCGGATGACCATCTAGATCCTCATACTGTCCGTTATAGTCTAAAATTGAAAGAGAGACAACTCCTAAAGCCGATAGCGTCTCTATTTTTCCTTCACCATAGTCTCCAAAAGCAGCTAAACTGACGCCTGTTCCATATGATAATTCATCTCCATAGCTTGTTATTTCCCTGTTCACTAAATACAGATCTGCAGCTAATCTTGCGAGTTTGTCTCGGATAGTTATGAGTTTTGTGTCATATCCTTTATTTTCTGCGTAGTTGTGCATGTAATCATATGCCAGACCATATTGTAGCATTCTCCTGTATGTGTTCCCATCAAAATTAGTGATTCCATATTTTTCATTATTGCAGCCATCACAGTTGTACGTATTTGGTTCCTGATCACCTGCCTTATTTCTATCTGCCCACGCCCAACTGCCATCACCGATGTGTTCAAGACAGTTTATCGCTTTTTCTGCATATTCTGTTCTTGAATTATCCAAGAGATAATATGTTGCTAAGTTAAGGCAGCATGCTGCTTTGGTTGACTCACTTGCGCTACCGCTTGAAAAGTCTGTATTTAAGCATACCCACGCATTTGTGGAAAGCCCTGAATTCCAACCAGCGTATGGGGCTTCATCTATTCTTTTAAATCCTTCAGTTGAGGCAGCATCACTAAAAAGCATATATGGTCTGTTTTTGATGATATACTTTATTGCCTTATTGTTGTATTCCATGCCTTCCAAATCTGAATTCGATGGAACTACCAGTGTTTCTATTTTGACGTAATTTTTAGAGCCGAAATTGATTTTTTCTGTGAATTGTATTTCAGTTGATGAACTTGCACCAATAAAGACTCCGGATTGGGTTTGTTTTAGAATATCGTTGATATATAAATCTACGTTAGCATTGTTCTCATCAAGTAATCCCCTGTTACTGATTATTACGTCAATCCCAATTAAATCCCCTTCTTCTATTTTATATACTGTTTTATTAAAGTTCATACCACTTTGTTTTATCTCGAGTTCCGGGGCATCCTCTAGAACAGATGAACATAAAATCACCTCATCTCCGCTAGTGCATGGAACTCTCCAACCAAGATTTAGCCAGTCATCTGCTAACTCTTTTTCAAGTCTACACCCATTATCCACACTACCTGACCCCTCCCCCGTCCACGGACTGAATCTGACATATGCTCCATTATGCAATATAGAAACATCATATAGCAGAAAAATATTTTTACACCAACCATCTAGTTTAAAACATATCCTACTATTGGGCTGAAATTTATCAGAAAAATCTATGGTCTTCTTTCCATATTGATAATCACCGGAAGCATCCCAATGATCCTCATTAGTTAATATAGTCTTCTGCCCTGTGTCATCCTGAAGATATATCTGCATTTGACTGCATGTTTTATATGTGACAGAATACCATGATGCGGTATCACGTGCAATAAAATTTAATTCCCATGTATCCTCAGCATCAATCGTACAACTCAGAGCTAAAACCAATATAAACAGAAAAAAAATAGATGAGGATATGTTTTTCCTTAGGCACATATTTTCTATACCTCCGTTGTATATATATTATATGTAAGTAAATGCTAAATATTGCTATATTCCTATATTCTAATAACTAAGTTGAACGAATTTTAGCATTCCGCATAAAAATTGAAAGATAATCAATTGAAAGATAAACTACATATTCTCTTGGATGTTTTTAGATTCAGGATGAGCAAAGAAACTGGGGCAATAGTCATATTTTTGTGTTTCTTGATACTTTTGGCCTATTTTGTTCCAACAGTTCTTTATAGCAAAGCCGCTGGTACCGATGTCTACACTCATATGTATTATACTCAAAAAATGTCTGAGAGTAATTCTCTTAATGAATTTTATGATGTTATCCCTGAAGAAAGAGCAGAATTGGGTTACAACTATCCGTTTGGGCTCTGGTTATTTGGATCAATTGTATCCAAGATTACTGGAATGCATACCTACTATGTAGCATATATCCTACCAGCTCTTCTGATACTTATAATTGCTGCTAGTTACTATCTATACAGTGGTGTTTTCTTTGATTCGCAAAATAAAAGGCTACTATCTATAATATTTCTGCTTTCTATGCCAATAGTGTCTATTTTTTTACTTCGATACAGATCATCAATAATTGCCTTACCTTTTTTGTTGATAGCTCTATATGCTGCGTTGACTACCACCCTCTCCCTGAAAAAATCACTTTTCATTATTCTATTCACTGTGCTGAGCCTATGTTTTATCCATACTGGTACTTTCTTATTTTTAGTAGTATTTACGTTAGTTTTTGTCTTTTTGTATGCCCTAATCTGGGGAAAATTTCATAGAAAAATGTTCTTACTGT
The DNA here is from genome assembly GCA_030609775.1 of Candidatus Altarchaeota archaeon. Classification (GTDB taxonomy): domain Archaea; phylum Altiarchaeota; class Altiarchaeia; order IMC4; family QMZM01; genus JAUWTD01. Next base: position 5,336 of record JAUWTD010000050.1, on the reverse strand, counting down.
TTACAAGTATGCTACTAATCTACATGCTTGCTATGAGTTTGACACCCTATATACAGGCACAATATGTTACGAAATTCACTTTAATAACTTCCATTGGTGGTATGGTCTCCTCTAAGTTACATCTGCCTATTATTAACTCGTTGAGCGTGATCTTTTATAATGAAATATTTGTGAAGAATGATATCCCCCATCTTCTTCTGTGGTTGGGATTTATTTATATCTCACTTATATGTATAATACACCTGAGATGGAAACTTCCCCGAATTAAAGTTAAGGACAGACACTTTCCGTTAACTCTACCCTTGATTGGGCGGGTTGACCGCATAACCCACTCTGTCATAGCCACACCCTTTTGGGCGGGACCAATTCAAACAACATTGTCTTTGATAGGTTTTTTTGGGATAGATAAAATTGGTAAATGTGTGTTTCTTACCGTTATGGCAACTACATTAATTCCAGCTTCATTTTCTACTGGCTCTACTGGTGCTCTAAGAGAAATATATTATCTACTAATCATATTCCCAATAGTTTCTGTAGTAGGTTTAAATACTGTTATGACTTATCTAACCAAAGTTCATAGCAAATATAGGGGATTACTTACCACTATTTTCCTTCTTTTTACTCTGTCAAGTGTTATGGTCTTACCTATTATCGGAAATATCTATTATCTTCCGACAGTATCTGGAACAATAAACGAGGTAGCTGCATTACAGTGGTTAAGTGGCGTCGGCACCTCTGAGGAGAGATGTGTAGGATATGGATACAGAGATATGATCGGAGTGTATGCTGATAAAACTATAGTATTCACAGGGCATGGATCTGAAACCCGAAGATTAACTGAAGATATTCGAAATGTGCATTTTTCTAAGGTGGGTGAAGAGAGCGTAAAAGATCTTTACTCTGCATTTAATGCAAAATACATTATATCCTCTAATAGGGTACTTAAAAGTTTATCTAGTGAAAATAAAGAAGTGGTCATAGCATCTAACACACTTCTTGATAAACTCTATTCCGGCAACGAGGGGATTTCAATATATAAATTAATAACCAATGATCAATCTATCCACTACGCCCCTAATGAAAGTTTATATACTTTTAGGTTTAATGAATCGTATCCCCTCATCCAAGACTCTGGATCCACCTATCTTACTGATTCTATCAGCTACCGGATTCGTGTAGGTAAGAAGAACCCAAAAATTCACTTTATAGGAGAATCAAATGGAGAGAGTCTTATAGGTGACGGCTATTTATCCAACCTCATTACATTAGCGCGGAGTACAGGAGGAAAAGATAAGAGTATACAATACAATATAGATAATCTGGTTTATCCCTCAATTAGAATCTATGGAAATCAGATAACATATGAGACAGTGTTGTCAGATGAAGGCACCCCAATTGCAACATTGTTTGTGAAATACACTTTCTATCAAAAATCAATCAAAAAAGAGATGATTGTGGCAAATGACGTATTGAATCATAAAGACTTATCTGCCTACTTGCATACCCACATTTTTTCGCCGTTACTACATTTTACATTTCAATACAATGAGGAAGAAGAATCAAGGAGGCGGATATATAAATCTGAGGATACGTTTAAGCTAAAAGATGAATATTTCAATAAAATATACTTCAACGACGGCGAAACCGGCATTTACTTACAATATGATAAAACCTCACCTTATCCCCGAGAGATATCCTATAAAGGCTCTACTCTATATGATTATGGTTTTGTTGGTTCATATCTAAAAGACCAGATTAAAACCGCATCTAACCTTCATGTAACCCAATACATTTCTGTAGGTGAAAAAGAAATAGCTAAAGATGATGTAAATAGGTACACATCAGTATCACGTTATCCTTATCCTCATGGGGAGATACCTATTATCCTAATAAGTACCATGGATCGAGTCAACAGTATTTGGACAGAAAAATTTGAGAATTCTTTAAATGCACATGAAATGTTGAGAAATATCACTGTGACTGAGTATACTGAAGGCATAACTATGAACGAAAGTGAGATTAATGTAGGGCGGATGAATAGATTATTGGACAATAATGCCCACATCATAGTTTATGAAGATCTTCTTAAAGAAAATTCTGATCTTATTACTCAAAGAGAGAGATTGCATGAATCATTAAACAGAGCAGTATCCTATTATAATATGGGGACAGCAGGATTCATACCTAATGGACAATATAATCTAGAGACTATACATGCATTGGTTGATGAAGATTTTATATTCGCTATAACTAATTATGTCGGATCACCTTACTATTATCTTAATAAAGAGGGTTTGCGATCTCCTAAGTTTGCATATTATCATGGGGAAAAAACTGATTTGGTGTTGCTACCTATTTCAGGGCCCACAAGCGCTTTTCTAAGAGCGGGTTTGGACATAGACCGTACTCTTGGCAGCTGGAGATCTAACATAGATTTTGCAGTTGATAATGATGATTTAGTGATATTCTTATGGGATTCAGAGACTATAGGGAAGCCCGAATACATTTCCTCTACACGGGATATTGCAAGATACGCTCAAAATAAAGGAATGACCTTCACGACTCCTGATAAAATATCGAAACATTATAGATTACTGCATAACATATCCACCTCAATTTCAAGAGAGATGGATTCAGTGGATATACTTTTAGATAATGGAAATAATGAATCAGTAAAGGGTGTAACCTTCAAGGTGGTTATGCCTAAGATTGAGTGGAAATGCCCGTATTTTGCCGAAAACGGAGTTATTATGCGAACCAAAATAAATTCTTTTTCGTGTGAATACTATCTGAGCACTGACTTGGAGGCTAAAGAGAGAAAGACATTAACGATAAAACCAAACATAGAAAAAAAGACCTTCCTACTTGACTTAAATGATAATGTAGTCGAGGGCGAAATCTTATTCCAGGTAAAAGATCATGAAAATAAGTCTGTTAGTAATGCGATAGTATGTATTGACGGAATAACTTATAAAACAAATAAAAAAGGGTTACTGAAATTAAACCTTAGGAGAGGGGTGTATCCTACAACAGTTGAGAAACCCGGATTTAACACACACACCTTTGATCTGGAAGTTAAGGGAAGAATAACCCTACTACAAGAAATAACCTTGAAAGAGTATCTGTTAATGGCCTTAACTATTGTTGTTTTCAGTTCGATAATCATAGTCCTGCATAAGACTAAGTGGGTTACTTTGGAATTCAAAAAAGCAGGCAAAATAGAAAAAGAGATAGAATTAAAAATAAGAGAGATGGAAGACAGAGTAGAGCACAGGAAGTGATGTGTTCTATATAGATTTTTTAAGGCCGTATAAACGTTTTTGGATATATGCTGATGTTGTTTTGATATCCCTTTACTGTAAGGTGTCCGTTACATGATCCGGATGGTAACGAAGAAACGCATTCATATCGCCGTTACTCCTTAGCGTCCGATGACTTGTAATCTATTGATCACTCTAATGAGCTATACTGCCGTGGGATGGTATTAATCTAAACTATGGTCGCTAGATTAGCATTATATCCCAAGTTTGACAGTTTCTCTTCTACATTTGGCTGTTTTTGATAGGAATTAGTATTTGACAGTTTGGTGTGAATATTTACGAGAATGCGGTTTTGACAAAAGCAGCATTAATGAAATTACTATCTACATGTAGGCATTATCGAATATCCTATGCAATGGATATGCAGATTATGACAACCCTCTTTAGGTCGATTAGAACTTTAGCAGATCGGATAATGGTTAAGCGCAGCACACCCTCTATGCTTCCACTGGAACTTGCATGGTTCACTGACACAATTAATGAAATACATGAAAATACTGTGGCACAGGATGTTATAGGGTGATTCTAAAGCGACTACCTCAACCACATAAACTATTTGTAAACGAGGCCTATTTTCTAAGAAGTGAGTCGACACGAATAAGTAAAGCTGTGATTTACCCTCCACTATTCCACCATAAACGAGAAAAACAGAATTTCTTTAAACTGACTAAAATAGAGATGACCGTCGATGAAGACCTAAAAGATAAGATCACCAAAGGCAAGAACGGAGTGAGTAGAGTAGATAAACAATACATGGAAAGGCACGCAACCGCCATAAAGAACCCGGAAGAGAGAGGCATGTCACAGAAAGAGATTGCGGAAGTCTTCGGGTATACTCAAACAGCGACGCTAAACATGTTTAAAGGCAAGCATCCAGGGCATTTTTAAGCGATTTTAACTAACTAACAAAAATGCCTGCGTAATATATACTAGTGCGAACTGAACAAAAACGCCTTTTCCCCCTTATTTTTCTTCTCCCATGCTTCAGCCAGTAAACTTACACTTTAAACTTACATTCAGGGCAGCGATAATCTTTTTTAAATGGGTTTTTGCCTCTCGGCCGTTTTCTTGAGTACTACGTAAGCAGATATTGGTGTAAATAAGAGTACTGCTATTAATGCGGCTGCAGATTCTGGCGCAGGTATTTCTAGGGGGATGCATAGCTTTCTTAGGTCGTCTAGTTCTATCGTGTATGGTATGGGGAAGATTACGTCCAAAGTGTGGTCACTGGGGCATATTTGTTCCCAATAATCGCTCACACACGCTCCAGGGTTAGGGAACGCATGCTCCGAGAAATCATCTATTCAAAAGTAAGGATTACCATCTTATCCAGGGATGATTATTGGAGTGTATCGGGGGGATGGACTTTCGCCTTTGTGCCAGCATTCACATAGCTCCCCTCTACAGTAAAATCTGTCATTGTCTAAGTTGTCTATGAAATGGTTTAAGGCGCCGATAGTGTCGCAAACCTCCTGTGTGCATTCACATTCTGGACAAACTGTCGAATCATCACATGACTCACCTACCATTAAGGCGGGAATACAAGTGTTGTTGTTAGCACAAAATGCTCCAAAGAAGGGAGGGCTTACTGAATTTGGCACCCCTCTCATTCCTCTGCAGGCGCTTTCTTCTAGGTCGCATTCGTTGTGTGCGTAACAGTTTTCAACGCATGCACCGTTGTGGCATGCAAGAGGCCAATCACAATCACAAGGACTGCTGCAAGGATAACCTGTTGCCGGGCCAATCCATCTACCACTCCAACCGCCAGTACATTGATAGGTGTGCCCAAGGTCTTCTAAATATACATAGTCTCCCATATTCCACCCACAAACCCCTAAGTGGCAACAAATAAAATTAACACAATATAGCTTATCGTTATCTAAGTTATCTATGAAATGATCCTGTGATCCCCCGCAGACATCCATATTACAGTCGCACTCTGGACATACCATAGACTCATCGCAGGACTCACCCATCAACAATGCAGGAACACAAGTATTATCTGATCCACAATAT
>JAUWTD010000015.1 GCA_030609775.1 Candidatus Altarchaeota archaeon | reverse complement strand
GGTGTGAGCATGAAAAATAAGATTCTTATATTCCCTCATGGTAAGGGGTCTACGGTTGGATCATATGCACTCTATAGATTAAAGAAGAACGGTGTTGCGCCAAAAGCCATTATAAACAAGGAATGTGAGGCTATTGTTGCCGTGGGTGCAATAATTTCTGATATTCCATGTATCGATAAGATTGATATCTCTAAGATACATACGGGAGATAAACTAAAGATTGTAGGTAATAAAGTCAGAGTATTAGTAGAATAATGTTTAAAATGTCTGAACTTGTAATCCTGAAGTTTGGTGGCTCGGCCATAACCAGGAAAAAGGAAGGGGTCAGGGAGGTACGCAAAGATGTTTTGGATAGGCTTTGTTGGGAGTTAGCCGAAGCTAAAAAAGAAAGAGGGTTTGGTGTTGTAGTTGTTCATGGGGCAGGTCCGTTTGGTCATGTTCCGGCAAGCGACTATGGGCTTAGTGAAGGCCTTAAATCAGAAAGGCAGGTTGTAGGATTTTCTTTAACCCATCAATCGATGGAAGAACTTAATGCAATAGGAGTTGATTCGTTGATTAGGCATGGCTTGAATGCAGTAGCATATCAGCCATCTGCTCTGGGAATCCTCAGGAAGGGGAGGTTGTCATATCTTCCAACCAAGGTCTTAATTAAGTTGCTTGGAATAGACATGGTTCCAGTAGCCTACGGTGATGTCCTCATAGATGAGGTAACCGGGATCAATATTCTTTCAGGTGATCATCTTGTACCTTATCTGGCAAGAGAGCTTCACGCAGACCGGGTTATCTTATTAACTGATGTTGGAGGTGTCTTTGATCTTGACCCTGAAGATAGTAAAGATGCTGTGTTAGTAAAGGAGATAACCCCCGGAAACATTGACCTTGTATGTAAGGTGAGTGCATCGAAGGGAACGGATGTTACAGGAGGTATGCGCAGAAAGCTTGATGAGCTTATAGGGCTTACTCAATCAGGCATAGAATCTGAGATCGTGTCTGCGTTAGAACCAGGTATCCTGAAAAGAGCCCTTTTAGGTGAGAGGGGTCTTGGAACATTAATTAGAGGTTAAGTATATAATAATTTATAGAGATGACAATTGATGAACGGAAGCATGATCATTTAAGAATCTGTGTTAGAGAGGATGTCCAGGCAGGTAATGCAGGTTTCGATGATGTGAAATTAGTTCATAAGGCTTTGCCTGAGTTGGACTTCGATAAAATAAACACTGAAACAGAATTTCTCGGAAAAAAACTTAATTATCCGGTAATCATCGAGGCCTTAACTGGCGGCATCTCTAAGGCAAAGGAGATAAACCGTGATTTAGCTGTTGTTGCTGAAGAATTCGGAATCGGTTTAGGGGTTGGAAGCCAGAGAAGGGCAATAGATAACCCGGAATTCTCAGATACGTACTGTGTAAGGGATGTTGCACCTAATGTTTTTCTTGCAGCTAACCTTGGTGCTGTTCAGCTAAACTACGGTTTTGGGGTTGCAGAATGTCGGCAGGCGATTGAAATGATTGATGCAGACGCTTTGGCGTTGCATATTAATCCATTGCAGGAAGTCATTCAACCTGGAGGGGATAGGAATTTTTCGGGTTTGGTTAAGAAAATAAATATGGTTTCAAAGAAACTTAATAAACCAGTTATAGTGAAGTGTGTTGGTTCAGGTATCTCTTATGAGACAGCAGAAAAACTTAAGGTTTCAGCAATTGATGTCGGCGGCTCGGGTGGAACCTCTTGGAGTCTGATAGAGGGTTTTAGAGGGGATGAGAAAACACATAGGATAGGTAAGACTTTTGCTGGATGGGGTGTGTCAACTGTTCAGGCAATCCGTGAGGTTTCTAAGCTAGACGTCCCCTTAATCGGTTCAGGAGGCATCAGGAGTGGCGTGGATGCCGCAAAGGCTATTGCATTGGGTGCTGACTGTGTAGGGGTTGCATTACCAGTTCTTAGAGCGTGGTCTCAGAAAGGTGTCGTGGGCGTAGAGGATTTCTTTGAGCAATTTATAGAGGAGTTAAAGATTGCTATGTTTCTTTCAGGGTCAGAAAGTGTCCCGGAATTGGAAGGTAAGTTAATTAAGGATGGGATTTAGTTTCTTTGATAGATTATTTGGTAGGGAAGAAGAGAAACCTCAACCAGAAATAATAGAATCAGGAGAACTTAGAAGTTGGTTGGAGGAGCATGTTGAATCAGGGAAAGATAGGGCATATAATAAATGTGTTTCTTTAGTAGATGATATATTCCAGAATATTCAGGGAGTAGAAGCCGCAACCCGTAACCTTGACAAACTAGAGTGTCCTACCGGAATACATAAAAAAGCCGTTAAGATAGTGCGTACATCTAAACCAAGATTTGTTCGGGGTGTCTTGGATGCTCTTTCTGCATTGGGTAGGAAACCTTCCGGATATGATGAACTTAAGATATTTTATAGCGGCTTGGAGGATACGATGCCGATTCTTGCAAAATTAAACATCAGTGAAGGACGGTATCTTCCGATGGTATTTGGTGAGAGGATCGATGACATAAAAAAGGAATTAAAGAAACTAGCTAAGAATACACAGGAATTAAAAAAAATAATTGGTTCGGATGTGGATCTTTTTTTGAGTGTGTTAGAGACCTTAGATGTGATTGAAGAAAATGGAAACGAAAAATTAGACGTTATGAAACAAGAGATGGAAGAAGAAATCAGGGAATATAATAAAAAAATAGCCGGACTGGAGGATGAACTGTGTTCTTTGCATAGTTCAGGTGAGTTTAAGGAATTAGGTGAGGCTGCAAGGAAACATAGGGAGGTAGTTGAGGAATTGGAGTCTGTTGAACTTCAAATATTTAATCTCTTAAATCCCTTGAAGAGGCCCCTGAAAAAATTCAGGAAATTCGGTGAAGTCCACGGATTCAGCCAAAATATGCTTAAATGGGTTAGCAGGTATATCCAGGATCCGGTGGATTGTTTCCTCTCAGATAGTGGCGGGAATCTGGAGCAGATTCTCTCTGAAATCAAATGCGGTGAATTTAAAATAGAGAATAAAAAAATCAGGGAGCGGATTGAATCTGCATCAGTAATCGATGGAAATAAAATAAGGAACAATCATTCACAGCTTCTCTCTCTTAAGGGTAGTTTAGGAGGGGAAATTGAGTCGTCTTCGGTCACGCAAAAAGAGGAAACAATTAAAAGAGAAGTGGAGCGTATGGGCAGGGAGATAGAAAAAACACAAGAAAATATTTGTAGGTTAGAGAAAAGAAAAGAAAACGCAGAAAGTAGAGTAGTTCAGCTTAGGGAGGAAATAGAAGCTAAACTAAGCAAAGCAGAGGGTTACTTAATCAAGATAAATTGGTAGTAGGTATAACACATTTTTATTTCTCCTTAATCTTTGATGTGGCTCTTTTAAATAATCCGATTAATGTGGAGGATTCTCTGCCTGAGATAAAGGATCGGCCTGTGAGTTGTCGGAAGGTTTTTTTTGCAAGGTTTGCATCCTGTTCTCTTCTATGGGCTAAGTCAACTAATTCATCGAATTTTTCAAGGAGGATTTTTTTCTCGATTTTGTCTGCTTTCCAGAATTTTTTAAGGTTTGTTTTCTTTTCGATGAAACCGGGTTTGGTTATTTCGTAGAGGATTATTGCAACAGAATGGGATAGATTCAGCGTAGGATATGTCTCATTTGCAGGAATCGAGACAAGCAGGTCACATAACTTTATCTCAGTATTATATAAGCCGTAGTCTTCTCTGCCAAAAACCAACCCCACCCGTCCTTTAAGGGAAGCTGTTTTATGGAGGTATTCAGGGAATACCGGTGTCCTCAATTGGTTTTTGTCTGCTCCGATAACAGAAGACGTTGCAACCAGAAAATCTATTTCTTCTCTTGCATCATTTAAGCTACCAAATATTTTTGCATTCTCTAGTACATCTCTCCCATGCATAGACATCGCCCGGGCTTTTTTATCCAAGGGGGGCGGGTTCACGAGCATTAATTCATTGAATCCGAAATTTTTCATAACCCGTGCAACTGAGCCAACATTGCCTTCATATTTGGGCTCCACAAGTATCACGGAAAAAGAGGGCATATCTAACTCACTATGAAATATTTAGTATGCATATTTAAGAGATCCGCAGTCTATGGCGTCTTTTGATCCTTGTAGATGACGAACTATTGATGAAGCAGGTTTCTTCATTACATTGTAAAGGATGGCATGTAACGGTTATTATGAGTGTGAGCAGTTAGTGAGGAATATGCAACAGCGATACATATTAACTAAGCCGCATATAATTGTATTAATTGAAGATGAGATTAGTTGGTACGATTACAGGTGAGGTTAAGACTGCTGAGTTTGGTATTTTGGTTTCTGCTACGAATGTGGAGAAGGGTAGTTTCGTGAGGGTATATCATGAGGGTTATGGTTGGGTTCTTGCAAGGATTGATAGTTTGAAGAGATTCATTAATTCAGGAGGTGAGGAGGCTTTGGTTGCCCGTGCGTATACTGTGGGCTATAAGCAGGGGGCGCATGTTCTTATGCCTAAGACTCCTTTTAGGCCGGATGAGAGGGTGTATTCTGCAGATAAGGCACTTATTCGGGACATTATTGGTTTAAATAAGGATAGGTCGGGTAGTATTTATTTGGGTAGCCTTGATGGGCATAATATTCCAGTATATCTGGATATCCGGAAAAGTATCGGTAAACATATGTCGGTTCTTGCAAAAACCGGGGCAGGTAAAAGTTATACGGTATCGGTGATACTTGAGGAATTATTGAAAGCCCAGATTCCTTGCGTGATTATTGACGCGCATGGAGAATACACGTCTCTTAAGTATGAGAATGATGACTTTGATTCTATGCTTCAGTTTAATGTGAAACCAAGGTCTTATGAAAACCAGATAACTGAGTATGCTGCAAACGTTGTTACGAATCCTGAAGCTGCGCGGCTTACCTTGAAGCCAAGGTTTTCACTTGATGAGTTAATTGAGATTATGCCTATGAAGCTTAATGATAATCAGAAATCGATATTGTATGATGTGATGAGGAGGCTTGAGAGTGTCGATTATTCGATCCAGGATATTATAAACGCAGTCAGGTTAGAGGAGAGTAAGACCCGGTGGAAGGTCATAAATGGTCTTGAAATGTTAAGGAACAGCGGAGTCTTTGAAGGTAAACCGATTCCTTTGGATACGTTGATTAGGAAGGGTCAGGCTTCGATAGTGAATATGAAGGGTGTTGAGCCAAAGATTCAGGAGCTTATTATAGCAAAGCTTGCAAAGGATCTTTTCAATGCTGCGAAACTTGGTGAAGTTTCGCCTTTCTTTTTTCTTGTTGAGGAGTCGCATAATTTCTGTCCGGAACGCGGTTTTGGTAATGCGCTTTCCTCTCAGATACTTAGAACTATCGCATCAGAAGGCAGGAAATTTGGCTTCTATCTTTGTGTTGTAAGCCAGAGGCCTGCGCGTATAGATAAAAACGTTCTCTCTCAGTGTAATACACAAATTATTCTAAAAGTTACTAACCCCAATGATCTTAGGGCTATAGGTCAGTCTATTGAGGGTTTTACTTCGGGGATGGAAGAGGATATTAAACAGCTTTCTGTTGGTCAGGCATTGGTGGTGGGTGAATGCGTTGAGCAGCCTATAACCGTGAACATAAGGGCAAGGGAAAGTAAGCAGTATGATGCGGCTCAGGCTGAGATTAAGAAAAAGAAAAAACCTGAAAAAAAGGGATTAGTCGATAAAATAAAGCCTGTTTTCTTAATGGATGACTGCGAAAAAGAAGAAAAAGTAAGGAATAAAAAACCGGATAAGGTGACGCATAAAAGCAAAAAACCTAAAAGTAAAGATAAAGAAAATAAAAAAAATAAAAAAAAGAGAAGTAAACGTGATATATTGAAGTCTTTGTTTTTGAAGGATGAGTAAGGAATGTAGAAAAAGACGGTCGTGAATAATTAAGTTTGATGTTGTAAGTATAATACATGTCGGAGTATGACATTGAGTTTTTTCGCATGCAGGGTTTTGTAAGGAGGAAGTGTCCTTTGTGCAATAAATTTTTTTGGACTCTGGGAGAGGATAAAACGTGTGGTGAGCCTCCGTGTGTAGAGTATTCTTTCATAGGGAATTCTCCGATGAAGAAGAGTATGAATCTGTCTGAGATGCGGGAATTTTATCTATCCTTTTTTGAGAAGCGGGGTCATACAAGGATTCCAAGGTATCCGATAATTGCGCGTTGGAGGGATGATATTTTTTTTACTATAGCTTCTGTTTCTTGTTTTCAGCCGTGGGTTTTGAATAAAACAATTGATCCGCCGGCTAATCCATTGGTGATGAGTCAGACCTGCGTCCGCTTCAATGACATAGATAATGTGGGAAAAACGGGAAGACACCTCACCGAGTTTGAGATGATGGCCCATCATGCATTCAATACAGAGAATGATTTTATTTATTTTAAAGATAGAACAGTTGAGTTATGCCATAATCTGTTGCTTAAGCTAGGAGTAATACCAGAGGATATAACTTATATTGAAGCTGAGTGGGTGGGTGGAGGTAATTCGGGGCCCTGTTTTGAGGTTATTGTCGGAGGTGTTGAGCTTGCGACCCTTGTTTTTATGATGTATGAAGATTCAGCCAAGGGAAAAGTGGAAATGAGTATGCAGGTAGTGGATACGGGATATGGTTTGGAGAGGTTTACGTGGCTTTCTCAAGGTTCGCCTAATGTATATGAAGCAATCTTTGGTGACGTCCTCACAAAACTTAAGTCTGAAGCCAGCATTCATCCGGATGAACGGATTCTAGGAGAGTATGCTAAGCTTGCCGGGATGATGAATGTTGAATCTAATGCAGATCTTAGGGTTTTGCGCAGGCAGCTTGCAGATAGGATGAACGCATCGGTTGATGATATTATACGGGAGGTTACGCCCTTTGAGCATCTTTATTCTGTATGTGATCACACTCGTTCGCTTATGTTTATGTTAAATGATGGAGGGATTGTTCCATCTAATGTTAAGGCAGGGTATTTTGCGCGGCTTCTCGCAAGGAAGAGTCTGCGTTCGATTAAAGCACTTGGCTTGGATATTCCTTTAAGCCGTATTCTTAGCATGCAGATAGATTATCTTGGATGTGATTTTCCCGAGCTTGCAGAAAACAAAGAAGACCTCCTTGATCTCGTGGAAGTAGAAGAAAAAAAATATGATAAAACGATGATCCGGGGAAAAAGTATTGTTTGTAGGATTGATGAAGAAACAAAAAGTAGAAAAGAGAACAGAATTGGTGTTGAAAAACTTATTTATCTTTATGATTCTCATGGGCTTACACCTGAAGTCGTAGCGCAATCTTCAGAGTTAGAGGTGATTATCCCGGATGACTTCTATATACAGGTTGCAGCTAGACATGATAAAACAGAGATAGAAGAAGAGAATGCATGTGGGATGGATAGTGGGATGGATAGTGGGATGGATGTCCCCAAGGCTATTTCGGATGTTAGTTCGGATGTTATTTCAGATGTTATTTCAGATGTTAGTTCGGATGTTGAGCCGACTTATCTGGGTTTTTATGATGATGCTTATGTGAGTGAATTTAAAGCAAAGGTGCTTAAGAGAGTTGGTGATTGTGTGATCTTAGATAAGACATTTTTTTATCCTGAAGGTGGAGGTCAGGAAACTGATTATGGATGTATTGATTCATTGGATGTTGTTGAGGTAGTGAAGGTTGGAAATGTTGTCGTCCATAGGGTTAAAGGAGATTTGGGCAGTATCAGGGAAGGTGATGAAGTAGAATGTAGGGTTGATTGGGATCGTAGGCTTCAGCTTATGCAGCATCATACTGGGACCCATATAATAAACGGTGCGGCAAGGCAGGTTCTTGGGAATCATGCGTGGCAGGCTGGTGCACATAAAAGTGAGAAGTTGGGTAGGATTGATTTAACCCATCATTCAGGTATTACTGAGGGAGAGATAGAAAGAATAGAAGAACTCGCTAATAAGGTTATCGCCGAGAAACGGCCTGTTATCATATCATTTATGGAGCGGGATGACGCCGAAAATAGGTTTGGTTTTAGGATTTATCAAGGTGGTGTTGTGCCGTGTAAGATTTTAAGGATTGTTGACATAGAAGACTGGGACGTTGAAGCGTGTGGTGGGATGCATTTTAGGGATACTTCTGAGGTTGGGTGTATCAAGGTAACTGATACGAAAAGGATCCAGGATGGTGTTGTCAGAATAGAGTTTAAAGCAGGTAAGGCATTAGATTCGTATGATATAAAGAGAAGGGATCTTGCAGGTAAGATTGGGGTGGATCTTTCAGATAAAGAGCTTCAGGATATTTCTTGTGTTTTTTCGGTGCAGGTTGAAAAGCTTCCTAAGACAATAGAGAGATTTAGGTCGGAGTGGATGCAGCAAAGGGACGAATTAAAGAGGCTTAAAGAAACAGTATGTAAGTTATCAGGTGAGTTAGAGCAAGTAGATGATAAGTATAAAACCCTGCCCTCGGGTGAATCTGTTGAAGCTTATAGGTGTCTGTTTGAGGAATGGAAAACACAGAAAAAAGAAGCAGGTATATTGCGTGATATGATCCAAGGAATGCTCTCAGATAGGATAAAAAACAGGTTTGTGAGCGATTACATAAAAAAAGAAGGAGTAAAGATAGTTAAGGAAATAGTTTATGGCTTGGATGTTAAAAACCTATTAGAGTTGGCGAAATCAAGCGTGGGAGATGATTCATTATTAATTATTGTAAATAAAATCGATAAAAAAGTTAATATACTCATTTACTCTAAATCTTTATTTAAGGCAGATGATGTGGCGAAAAGGATTTGTAAAAGACTTGGAGGCGGAGCCCGAGGCACAAGTGAGATAGCGATTGGCGGAGGTTCGTCTGAGGGGATTGAAAAAATAGTGGAGGAATTTGAACCTTAGAAATAAAATAGAATGGATTTTGATAAATTCGAAGACAAGCTTCAGTTAGTCCGAAGGAGTATTAAGGAGGCTTTGGATGGTAGCCCCGAAAGGCTTTATGATGCTTCTTTGCATCTTACCAGCGCAGGTGGGAAAAGGATAAGGCCTTTGCTCTGTTTGTTGTCTTGTGAAGCTGTAGGCGGCAGTATTGATGATGCGCTCAAGACTGCTGTTGCAATAGAGCTTATACATACGTTTACATTAATCCACGATGACATCATGGACAAAGATGAGTTGAGAAGGAACGTTCCTTCGGTCCATGTAGTCTATGGTGAGCCTACCGCAATTCTTGCAGGGGATCTTCTCTTCTCTAAGGCATTTGAGATAAGTAGAAAAGAGACCATAAAGATTCTCGCTAAGGCTGCTGCAGAGATATGTGAAGGCCAGGAAATGGATATGTCTTTTGAGGAAGCAGGCGACGTAACAGAAAAAGAATATTTAGAGATGATACGTAAAAAGACGGCAGTATTGCTTCAGGCTGCAACAGAGTCTGGGGCGATTCTCGGAGGTGGCAGTGATCAAAGTGATCATAGCAGTCAGGTAAAGAAGCTGTCGGATTATGGGTTAAACATAGGGATGGCGTTTCAGATCCATGATGATGTACTTGATCTTCTCGCAGATGAAAAAAAACTCGGTAAGCCGGTGGGAAGCGATATCGTTGAGGGTAAGCGGAGTCTGGTTGTGATAAATGCGCTTGAAAATCTTGTAGGAGCGGAGAAAGAAAAGGTTCAAAGGATTCTTTGTAAGGAGGATAATAGCCCAGAGGAAATTGCTCTTGTCGTCAGATTATTTGAGGAATCTGGAGCAATCACATACTGTAGGGATAAAGCAGAGCATTTCATTAATCTTGCAAAGAGTGCGTTAGATGATCTTGAGGAAAGTGAAGCAAAAAATGATTTAATGGATATAGCAGAGTATATAATAGACAGGAAAGAATAATTTTATTATTTAAAATGAAAGCAGTTATTCCGGCAGCAGGTCTTGGAACACGGTTTCTGCCTGCAACGAAGGCTCAGCCTAAAGAGATGCTTCCCTTGATTGATAAACCGGCGATACAGTTTGTTATTGAGGAGGCGGTTCACTCAGGGATAGATGATATTCTCATAATAACCGGGAGGGGTAAACGGGCAATAGAGGATCACTTCGATAAGTCTTTTGAATTAGAGGAGATCCTAAAAGAGAAAGATAAAAAGGATCTTTTAAAGCAGATTCAGGAAATAACTGATCTTGCAGACATACATTATATCAGGCAGAGGGAGGCAACGGGTCTTGGGAACGCCATATATTATGCGAAAAAGCATGTTGGAAAAGAACCATTTGCTGTGTTATTAGGAGATGATATTATCTTCGGCAGAAAACCATGTACTCAACAGCTTATAGATATCTATGATAAATATAGGTCGAGTGTGGTTGCAGTAAATCAGATTGACATGAGTATGATCCAGAGTTATGGTGTAATAAAAGGGAGATGTGTTGCAGACTCAATATATGCAATCGATAACTTAATTGAGAAACCGAAGCCAGATGATGCCCCCTCGAATCTTGGGATTATTGGTAGATATGTTCTTACACCTGAGATATTTGATGCAATCAAAAAAACCCCGAAAGGTAAGGGTGGTGAAATCCAGTTAACTGATGCCCTTAATACCTTGAACATGGAGCAAATAATGTATGCATATGATTTTGAGGGTGTAAGGTATGATTTAGGTAACAAGCTTGAATATGTGAAGGCTACGATCGCATACTCCCTGCAAAGAGAGGAATTCAGAGAGGATATTCTTAAGTACCTAAAAGATATTTTAAAATGAGTAAGATAGCTGTAACAGGGGGAGCAGGTTTCATAGGATCGCATGTAGTTGACCGGTTAATAAAAGAAAACCATGATGTGGTGGTAATTGATGATCTTTCAAGCGGGAGGAAAGAAAACATAAATGATAATGCAGTATTCTATGAAGTCAATATCTGTGACCCTTATCTAAGGGAGGTATTAGGTAAGGAAAGTCCAGAGAGTGTCATTCATCTGGCTGCACAGGCAAGTGTCAGAAACTCTCTTGCAAACCCGAGGTTTGATGCGCACACAAACATAATCGGTTCAATATCTCTTCTGGAGTCATGTAAAGACCTTTGTATAGGGAAGGTCGTGTATGCTTCATCGGTTGGGGTTTATGGCGAACCACAATATCTCCCGGTTGATGAAATGCATCCAATTAAACCCATATCACCTTATGCAGTATCAAAGCAGACTGTTGAAAATTATTTATACTACTATAAGAAAACACACAACATCGATTGCGTTTCTCTTAGATTCGCTAATGTTTATGGTCCAAGACAGGATCCTAACGGAGAAGCAGGCGTTATTGCAGTATTCATTAATAGGCTTTTGCAGGATCAGAAAGCAGTCATCAACGGCGATGGCGGTCAGACCCGTGACTTTGTATTTGTAGAAGATTTAGCAAAGGCGGTGTTGTTGGCTTTGGAAAAAAACACCGAATGCAACGTATTTAATATTGGCACCGGCTCAGAGGTAGCCATTGAGAAATTATATAACAACCTTAAGAAGATAGTAGACTCTAGTCTTTTCCCGATATATGGTGAACCCATTGGCGGTGAAATCAGGAGGATGTATGTGAACCCTGAGTTAGTGAAAAAAGAACTTGAGTGGATGCCGGAAACCGACTTAAAATCTGGACTTAAGAAGACTATCAGCTGGTTTAGATCAAGAAAAAAAGAGGCGATATAAGCAATAAGAAACATGTATTCTATTTTTTAACTAGGTAGTGTAAAACAACCTGGTCTCCGTATTGTAGGATTCCGTCTAAATCTAGTTTTATCTCGTTTTCAAGGGTTTTTTCAAATAGTTCTTTGCCTTTGCCGATTATTGTTGGAATTATTGTCACATAGAGTTCATCTACGTATCCTTCATTAAGCATCCGTTTCACAAGACTGCCTGCCCCTTCAAGAAGCAGCATCCTTATGCCTCGGTCATATAAGCGGTCGAGGAGTTCATCAAGGTTGACTGCGAACTCTCCTGACGTCATTACTTCAAGGTGCTCTATTCCTTCAAGCTTCTCAAGCTTTTTTTGTGGGGCTTCCTTCGAAATCGCCAATATTTTTTTTCCGTTTTCTGAAAGAATCTTTGCATCAACTCTTATCTCAGCTCTTGCATCCACAATTATCCTATAGGGTTCTTTTCCCCCCTCTGGAATCCTGACCCCTAACTCAAGATCCTCTGAAAGTATTGTGTCAACATCCACCATCACTGCATCAACTGAGCCTCTTAGTTCATGGACCCTGTATCGGTCTAGTCTGCTCAGGAATTCTTCGTCCTCGATGCCATCTTTCACCCTGCCGTCAAGGCCCATAGCGGAATTAAATATAACCTTAGGTCTCATTTCGTAATAATAATAATAATAATAATGTAATGAATTATATTTGAGATTAATTTCGTAATAATAATGTAATGAATTATATTTGAGATTAATTTCGTAATAATAATGTAATGAATTATATTTGAGATTAATTTCGTAATAATAATGTAATAGATTATATTTGAGATTATAATCCAATTAATATATGGGTTAAGTTAAATAAAATGGATATTTCAGGAGTCATACGCAAATGTGCAATCCTTAATAGGATCAGGTATGGTAAGGCGGATAGAAAAGCAGTTATGGGAAAGGTTCTTTGTGAGGTTCCTGAAGCAAAAAAGGATATAAAAGGTTTAGTGGATGAGATAGAAAAAATTATTTCTGAGGTTAATGGGCTCTCGCTAAAAGAACTTGAGGGTTATGAATTAAAGAAGGAAAAAAAGAAAAGAAGATCTAAATTGAGGTTGCCAGGTAATCCGGCTGATGTGGTGATGAGGTTTGCCCCGAATCCTAATGGTCCTGCAACACTTGGTTCTGCCCGAGGGATTGTTGTGAACTCGAAGCTTGCAAGAGAATATGGCGGCAAATTTATTTTAAGGTTTGATGATACGGATCCGAAGACGAAGAAGCCTATGCCTGAGGCCTATAACTGGTATCTTGAGGACTGTGTGTGGTTGAATGCAAAACCTGATGAAGTATATTATGCGTCGGATAGGATTCCATCATATTATGAATATGCAGAAAAGCTAATCAGTTTAGGTTATGCTTATGTGTGTTTTTGTTCGCAGTCTGTATTCAAAGAACTCAGGGACAGTAAAAGAGGCTGTCCGCATAGGGATACGGAGCCTAAAGAAAATATGAAGCATTGGAAGGATATGTTAGATGGAAGATACAAAGAGGGTGAATGTGTTCTCAGGATTAAAACAGATATACGACATAAGGATCCGGCATTAAGGGATTGGGTTGCCTTTAGGATTGTGAAAGAAGAGCATCCGCGGGTTGGGAGCAAATACATTCTTTGGCCTATGCTCGACTTTGAATCTGCGATAGAGGATCATCTTTTAGGGATCACCCATATAATCAGGGGAAAGGATTTAATTGATTCAGAACACAGGCAGAAATTCGTATACAATTATCTTGGCTGGAAGTATCCTGTAACAATGCATTGGGGGAGGGTTAGGTTAAAAGAATCTGGAAAATTCAGCACCAGCAGGTTAAAAGAGATGATATCTAGAGGAGAATACTCTGGATGGGATGATCCGCGTGTTCCAAGTATTTTGGCTATGCGGAGGAGAGGTGTTTCCCCGCAAGCTGTGGTGAATCTCATGGAAGGTTTAGGGATTAATGAAACCGATATCGTAATCAGTTTGGAGAATCTTTTCGCAGAGAACCGAAAGATTATGGACTCTGAAGCCAACAGATATTTTTTTGTCGGTGATCCAGTGGAATTACTTGTCAGAAACGCCCCTGAAAAAACAGTTGAGATGCCGTTTCATCCAAGCTTTCGCAATAGAGGATTCAGAAAGTTTAAAGTCTCTGCTGACTCTAAGGGAGACATAAAGTTGTTTATCTCTTCGGATGATGCTTCAAGGTTGGAGAAAAGGCAGACTGTTAGGTTGATGAATCTATTTAATGTAGAGATTACATGCGTCGATGATTCATTTGAGGCTGTTTATCTTAGGGAGAAGGTTTTGGATGTTTATAAGATTCATTGGTTGCAGGATCATTTATCTGCCAAGGTTGTAACACCTAGAGGTGTAGTTTCGGGGTTTTGTGAGCCATTATGTGAGAAACTGGAAACCGGGGACATAATTCAGTTTGAGCGTTTTGGTTTCGTGCGACTTGATAGTAAGGCAGATAATCTTATCTTCTATTTTGGGCATAAATAATCTTGTAAGCTAAAAAACCCTTTATACCAACGCAGGTAGTAGTGTGTCTCTTAAACCGGGTCCTGCGCCTAGGATGAATAACAGGAATTTTACCATCTTATAGAAGATTTTATCTTGTTCTTTATCTTCAAGGTTCCATTTTTCGATTAGATAGACTACTATCAGGATCAGGGAAAGTTTAACGGGTACCATTATGAATGCATTATCTCCTGCAAGGGATATGAGGTATATGGGTAGGAGGTGTTCTTCATAGAATCCGTAGTAGTTGTATGCTATGAAGGTTGCGCAGCCGTCAAGTAGATGAGAGAATACTATTGCGAGGTTTACTTTATCATGTAGGATAGATATTTTAAAGTATTTGGAGGTTAGATACACGATAACAAGGATTCCTGTTGACATAGCCAGGGGATATATGATTCTCTCGGGATGGGTCATATGAGAGAATAATTGATAGGATAGGGGTAAAAGTAGTAGTATACCTAATCCAAAGGAAATACGAAAGTAAGGTATTTTTAAGATACGTGATAGATATGAACTCACCGCAAGGGAGATGAGAACAAGGATTATTGTAGTGATATAGACACCAGGCGTCACATTCCATAGGTGGCTTTTTTCAAGGGCCCCCACATCAACAAGAAGCCTTATAAAGATTCCTACCGGGATGTAGGGTATAATAGCATATATTAAATCTTTGTCCAGTTTAAAGCGTGAAAAAAAGTATGTTCTAAGCAACCATAGGATAACAAAGAGTATTGTAATATAGATTACATAATCTTCTGGAGCATAGACACCCATTTTTTCTACACCGCTTCATCTATAATGAATTCAAGCCGGTCAGAGAAGTCGCTGTATTTGACCCTTCCAATTAAGGTAATGCTTTGGTCTATGATATCTTCTTTTGCATCAGTTATTGGTCTGAATTCATCCTGTGTCTCTCCAATCAGGTTCATTACTTCTTCAACATCCATGTCAAGGATTTTCTCTGCATTATCTTTAAAGGCTATGGCACGTATGCTTCCAGTATCGTCTTCCATGGTGAGCGATAGCACCATGTTAGGCACTGGATCAACTTCTTGGTCGCATGGTTCACAATAGTATCCTAGATCCTGATGTTGAATCTTTTTATTGCAATATGGGCAGGTCATATATAAAAGCCTTCGATTGTTGTCGATGTCAACTATTTTTCCATTGATTCGAATATATCTGTCCTTGTTTTCAAGGTCTATTATCTTTTTTTCTTTTATCAGATGTTTTTCTATTTCTGCTATCGGAGGTATCTTAAGGTCGGGGTTTATGGATATTTCACCATATTTTCCTATATGGAGTTCCGGTTCATTATCAAGATTTGATCTTGAATAAGTATTCCTTATCTTTATTGCGTCACCTTTCTTCAGCTCATTTGTTATGTTGGATTTCTCATCCCATAAAACGATTCGGATTACACCTGACTCATCCCCTGCCATAATAGATGACATCATACCCTTAGAATATGCTCTTGGCTTATATGCCTCCAGAACCCTGCCTGCTAGGGAGATATTCGACATATTTGTAGTTATATCTGCTATTTTAACATCTTTTTCTGATTTGATGGAAGGTAGTTTTATCTTTTCTTCTGTGGGCATTATCCTTCCACGGTTTCCAAGATGTAATTCAAGCCCTTCATTAAGTCCCTTGCGAGCATGTGCATTTTCGAGCCTTATGAAGTCGCCATTTGTTAGTGTTTTTTTTGCAGCATCATCCCAGAGCACAGCCCGTATCTTTCCAGTCTCATCCTCTGCAACGAAAGATGCTCTATAGCCCACGCTGCTGTCTTTTCTTTCGAATTCTGTTACAGGATAATATTCGGATATTCTGCAAATGATGTCAACTGAGTTGGCATTTTCTTTTATGTCTTTTATCTTCATTGTTTTTTCTTTGATCTTTGGGATATCCATATCTAATTCAGGATTTATTCTGATGTTTGTAAGTGATGTTGCGTGAAGCTCTGTTTCATTATTCATTCCTGCTCTCCCGTAGACATTTTTTGCGAATATTATGTCTCGTTTAGATACATTATCAGCTATCTCTGAATTATTGTCCCATAGGGTAAGCCTTATCTCTCCTGAATCATCAATGAGAACAATACTTGAGAATTTTCCCTTGCTGCCGTCTTTTCTCTCAAACGTCCTGGGAGGATAAACTGCCTTAACCCGGCCGACAACATTGAATGCCTTCTGGAGTTCTATATCTGAGAGTTTTGTGATAATGGGTTTCTCGTTGTTGAATCCGACACCAAATTCCTTTGCCACCGCATATATTGCCCCATAGTCTGAAAGAAGTCCATGTGTCGCTTCTTTGCGTTTTTCCATCAGGGATCTTACTTCTTTCTCGGATTTGCCAGATTCCTTAACAACTTTTTCAATCAGCTGTTCGACCTCAGACATTTTCACTTAAGAATTGGGATTAGGGAGATAAAACTTACCAGTTCTCTTTGTGTATCTCTATGCTTCGTGTAGGAGTCTGCGGGTTTTCATCAGAGTAGCCTACGGGGATTATTGCTATGGGGCATGCATCTTCAGGCATCTTTAGGATGTCTTTTATCTGTTTTTCATCGAATGCTCCAACCCAGCATGAGCTAAGACCCATAGAATGTATGGTAAGAAGCATATTCTGTATCGACGCTGTTGTATCTTGTATACAATAGAGGGATTCACCTCTGAAACCGTATCTTTTGGATGATTTCATTCGGTTTGCGCAGGCGACGATAACTACGGGAGCCGCTATAATGAAGTTTTGGTTTAATGCCGCAGACGCGATTTTTCTTTTTTGTTTAATGTCCTTGATAAGGATGAAATCTCTTGCCTGTAAGTTGCCCGCGGAAGGAGCCCATTTGGCAGCATCTAAAATAAGGTCAATTTGATGTTTCTCTACATCAAGTGAACTGAATCTTCTGACTGAACGCCGGCATTTGATGAGTTTAAGAACATCATAAACATCCATAAAATAAGATTAGGAGACATATAAATAATAAAAGATAAATAAAAAGAAAAAGTTGGGAGGAGAAGAATTATTTTAGTCTCTTCTCCTATTTGTGTATGGGTGAAGGAAATTTTTATTCTTTCTCTTCTATAGGCTCTTCCTCAACCATACCTGATGTTGTATCCTCTGCTGTTTCCTCTTCTGTTTCCTCTTCTGTTTCCTCTGCTCCGCCTTTTCCTTTCATAGCAACAAATGCCACAACTATCAATATCACCACAATCAAGAGTATCCAGACTATTGGAAGACCACCGTCGTCTTCTACAGCCATGGTTGTAGTAGTCACAGGAGCCAAGGTCGGCGTCGTCGCAGCCAAGGTCGTCGTCGTCGCAGCCAAGGTCGTCGTCGTTGTGGTTGCTGCTGCCTCACTGGCTACAGATATAGAGAACTCAACAAGGTGATAATCGGTCTTATCCATTTTTACTGCATAGTCTCCTATCTCTGCTGGTGTGAACACAAAAAGACCATCGTTGTCGGTTAGACCATATGCGATTTTTTTACCGTTTAGGAATACATCAACCTCAACATCATCCAAGGGATCCTCCCTTACCCGGTCCACAACCTCTAATGTGAGTTCCTCACCTGCCAACGGCTCCTCAGGAGTATAAGAATAATCCATATATCTGCGTGACCTGCGCACTGATCCGGCCTGGATTGTAGTAGTTCCTATAGTCGCAGTTGCATTAAACTCAGTTACAAGTATCTGTCCGCGAAGTTTTGCCTCAACATTAGCAAAGAAAACCCAGGTATTTACACCTACGGTAGCCTGCGTCAGAGGGCCGCCAGTAATTCCGGCACCATCTAGGGTTACATTTACATTAGTCTGTCCCACGGTTATGTTTATGTTTGTGGGTGTGAAAAGATTTATCGTATCAGGGTTGGCTACTGTTGCACTTGCGCCCCCCATCAGCATCAGAATTCCGAATATAACTAGTCCTTGCATAAAAAATTTTGTTGTTTTCATTTTTTTAGATTTCTCCATCGTAGTCTCCATCGTAGTTTTGCGTCTTATTTTTTTTATTATTTAATTTGGGTATTTTTACTTATGTTAAAAATATGCGTAGTTCTTTAAAAATAGAACTACTTAAGTTCATTGAATAAATGGAACTTAAAGCATATTATATTTTTACCAAAAGGCATTCTATAACCTAAAAGCGTATTGTATATTATATTGTTTAGGTATAAATACTTTTCGGTTTAAGTGTAGCTCATAGCTTCATTTTTCTATTTTTGTTTCTTGTGTTTGTTTTGTTTGTTCTTTTTTATCTTGATACACTCTCCCATGAGTCCCATCTAACAATTGCGGGCGGAAGGGACTCCACTGCCTTGATCCGGTATTCAAGGATTGCTTTACCTTCGCTCTTTAATTCTGCGACGTATAAAACCAGTTCTGTGCCTTTTCTCTTTACACCTGATGTGGTAATGTCGACTTCCGCGCCTTCAGTGATTCTGTCTAGTATTCTGCAGTTTTTTATCGTGGTTTTCTTTTTATTCCAGACAGTGACCTTTACTAGTTCTCCCTCTTTTTCTTTTGTTATTTCCACTCCTCCCATCTGGGAGTATAGTCGGATTACAACAAAGAGTATTCCTGCAAATAAAGCCAGGAATAATGGAACCATAATCAGCATCCAGTTCATATCTTCATCATGAGTAGACCCGCATGCGGTGTAGTCAACAAGTATCTCTATTTCTTTTCTGTCAATCTCTTCGCCCTCCATGTCGTAGAGGATTGTAACAACATCAAAGTAGGTAGGGGATATGTTACCAGGAGTCTGCCACCTAAAGGGTATGGTCTTCACAGAATCGGCACTTATTATTCCAGTATACTCTCTCTTTGTATGAAAAATGTTACCTTCTTCGTCTTTGATCTCTAAGAGGAGTTGTCCTTCGTTTTCACCTCTTCTGCTTATCACATCAACCTTCATGATCGCATGAGTGTCTGGACAGTATATTGTGTTAATGTCGTCTGGAATGATCTCCGCTATCCCAAAGTAGCCCTTTGAAGCAGGGAGAATGGGCTCACCATTTAAATATTGTGTAGTAAGGGTCTTGTGTTCTCCTGGATCTATTTTCCCTAGATCATAGTAGAGGATTACTGCTGAGTCTCCTAGAATGGATGTAGTGGGATCGATAGTATAGTTCCATGAAGAATAAATGCTTTTTTTCCAGTTTGCAACAATGACCTTATCAGGGTAACTTTCTTCGTCAAGGACTCCTGTAGCAATCATGGAGGGGTTATCTATTGTGTTATACGCCTTCCAGTATTTGAAGTTGAGGGTTCTACCAAGGTATTCTGCTTCCCTTGATTTTAATCCATCTCCAGGAATATAGACTGGTGCACCATCGTTTTCCCCTAGCATTGTATCTATGTGAAGCCGTATACCTGCATCAACACTTGTAGGGCCTTCGTTTATTATAACAAAATTTAACATAACTCCCTCATTTATCAGCTTTAATCTTTCTTCCACCACCACATCCCCCGGAAGCCTCCATGAGGTCACAATGGAATCGCCGACAATCTCTGGCGCCCCCTCAACATAAGAATCCATAAATATTCTGTCCTGTGATTCAACAGAGTTAGTATATATCCGGCCATCAACACTCACACTCAAAAACGTACCCTTCCAAGGTGTAGGATAGAAATATGTTAGTCTCTCCCATATCCCCTCACTAGAGAGGCCTCCTATAGAAAACGTGCCAGTATCCTTGCAGCTTTCAACCGCTACATGTATCCCCTTTGAGTTATCCTGAAGCTCCACCACACAAGATTGAGCAATTACCCCACACGACAGAAGCACACACAACAGAAGCACAGATAACATAACTGCAACCAACTGGATCCGATAACAGATAAGATAATATTTGGAAAACATTTTAATCTTTATTATAGCACATATAGTATTATTACGCATCTTCAAAAAAAAAGAAGATAAAAACCCTTTTATTTATCTGATACCATTTATTATTTATGGCTGGGTTTGAGGTTTGGCTAGTAGTGGCTATAATATTTCTTATAGGTGAGATGTTTACTGAGGGTTTCTTTCTGCTCTGGTTTGGTCTAAGCGGACTTATTGTGGCGGCGGCTGCGTTCTTGGGTGTCGCAGACGATGTCACCCAGTGGATTATATTCCTCGTATCCTCAAGTATACTAGTCGTATTTACAAGGCCGTTAGCCAGCAGAATAACCAAAAAAGCGCCCAGGGGGGCTACAATCGATGCATTGATAGGGGAAAAAACCCATGTTATGGAAACAATAGACCCTAAAACAAGGAAGGGCAGTGTAAAAACATCGAGAGGTGAGTGGCGTGCTCAAGCAGATGAATTAATCCCCCAGGGAGCAAAGGTTGAAATAATAAAGGTCGAAGGAGTACATGTTGTTGTTAAAAAACTATGAGGTGTGAAAAATGGTATTAGATATTTATCCGATAATATTTGCATTGATTTTGGTTATGGTGTTTGCTACTAAGGCAATAAAGATTATACGGCCCTATGAAAAGGGTTTGATTGAACGGTTTGGTAAATACCAGAAAACCGTTGACTCCGGGCTTCATTTCATCATCCCGTTCATAGAGACATTAATTAAGATCGATTTACGGGAGCAGGTGATAGATGTTCCTCCTCAGGAGGTTATCACCAATGATAATGCAGCGGTTACCGTTGATGCAGTAATCTATTTTGAGATCACTGACCCATTCAAGGTAGCCTATAATGTTGCAAGATTTGAATTAGCGGCCTTGAAGCTTGCTCAGACGAACCTGAGAAATGTTATAGGTGAGTTGGAGTTGGATGAAACCCTTGTATCCCGGGAGAAGATAAATGGGGAACTAAGAAAAATCCTTGATGAGGCAACAGACAACTGGGGTGTCAGGGTTGGCAGGGTTGAACTCCAGAAGATTGATCCTCCAAAGGATATCACTGATGCTATGAGTAAGCAGATGAAGGCTGAGAGAACGAAGAGGGCAGCTATTTTAGATGCTGAAGGTATCAAGCAATCCGATATCCTGAAGGCTGAAGGTTTTAAGAGGGCGGCAATCCTTGAAGCTGAAGGTAGGGCTGAAGCGATAAGGCGGGTGGCTGAAGCTACGCGATTTGAGGAGATTGAAGTAGCTGAAGGTGAAGCCGAAGCCATCTTGAGCGTTTACTCTGCAATACACAAGGGTATGCCTACAGATGACTTGATAGCGATAAAGTATCTGGAAGCATTGCAAAAGATTGCTGACGGTAAGGCAACTAAGATATTTTTGCCTATGGAGGTTTCAGGTATCCTGGGAAGTATCGGGGGTATAGCTGAAATATTTAAGGAAGATTCACCTGAAAAGAGAAAAAAGAAATTAGGCGAACTTGCACGAACATTTGAAGGAATGAGTTCAGAGGATTGAGTGGAATCTATATTTTAAATCTTAGGAGTGCGGCTCTTCCGCCGAACGTGTTCCAGAGCTGGAAGCCTTCTTCGAAGCTGTCTGGAACTATCTCCACCTTTGTATTCATAGTTTTTGCCTTATCATACAGGTTGTCTATGGTTTCATCATCAAGGTTTTCAGACAACAGGAGAACTTCGGCAGCGCCTGCATCCAATGCCTTCTCTGTGTCATCTCCATAGATTATGTTTCCGTCATGGACGAGTTCCTTCATGAATCGCTGCATGATGCCTTTCTGCCTTACCATCTGTACATTACTTAGGACCTCATGGGATTTGCCGATTAACTCCCGTATACCTGACTCATCAGTGTATGTTATATCCTGCACGGAGATGATCTTTTTCTTAAGTTCGTGGTGAAGGAAGTCGCCTTCAACAAAATCGTCTTTGGTGCCTGCCGGACCACCGATAACAATCCCTCTTAGGTTTTTTAGGTTGTCGAGGAATGCCCTCGTCGCAGCATCTCCAACCCTCATCTTGAAGTCATGGGACTGCTCGAGAACTATTCTTTCAAATCTCCTCTGTGATTGGCCGCCGGCCCGGTGTTTTCCATGGTAGCCTGAACTAAGCTTCTTTACTATATTATATCTGTCACCTCTTAGGGTGGCTATGGTTGCATCTTTGTTATCGATGGCTATCAGAGCATATATATCCTTAGGCACTACAAGTTCCTCAAGGGGTTGGGTCACAAACACCTGATCACATCTGTAGATTCTAACGTGTATTGGCTCAAACGGTTCCACAGACCACAGCTTCAAATCCTGCACTCCTTCACGCTCCGATACATTTCCACAAAAAACAGCAAACCCATTTTCTGGTGTCTGTTTGAAAAGCCTGAGGTGTTGGATAATCCGTTCTAATGCATCCACAACGTTCTTCCGGTTTGCCTTGGATTTTATGTTGGAGGCAGTCCCTTGTTCATCACTTAATTGACTCATCACATGATTTATGTTAAAACCACTGGGTATGTAAACTGAAACAAGCTCAGTGTGCCTTCCCCTCTTGTTCTTCAGCTCATGCACGATCCTGCGTAGTTTATACTCTTCCTTTAAATCCATTCTAATGGCTTATATTTTTCTCAAAGATAGAGTTTAGATTTAACTCAAATGCAGTTACTGGAACCTCGAGACCGAAATTTTCAAGAACCTTTGGATGGATTTCCCCGAAAAAACCAGAGGATATGGAAGCGCATCTTCCAGGAATGAATCCTCCGTGCCTGGATTCTTTCACATCATAATCTATTCCAAGATTTTCCAGCAAGCCAGTGAATACTGACTTCATCTCAGAGAAATTTGTTTTTGAGTGGGTGATAACGCCTGCAAGCTTTATTGTATCTTTTCCTTTCGCAGTGATACAGTAGCCGATCTCGAAGATTTTTTGAGGGTATTCCCTGTTCTTGTTTTTTTCAAGTACATTCATAAGCGAAGGTATAATCCATGTTCTCGCTATCGAGTGTTCCAGGGACACAGGATTCTTTGTGACCACGGTTTCTTCGATAGGTGCCTCCATCCGTCTAAATAAATCGTTTTCATTTGTCATAATGAGAGCCATAATCTCCTGAAAACCGAAGCCAAGCATCAGCTCCCTTGCGGAATTAGAGTAGGCCTCAAATCGGTCTCTTTCCCCGGTGGTGTTAACTCTTGGAAGCTCTGGTGTGAAGTTCTCGTATCCGTAGGCTATTGCAATGTCTTCTACCAGATCTATCGGATGAAGGATGTCTGTCCGGTACCCTGGTATAAGTACGATAATTTCATCGGATTTAAGTAAAACGCCGTATCGCATCTTCTCAAGGAGAATCTTTATTTCTTCTTGGGTGAATTTCATACCAAGCAACCGGTTAGCATACCCTAAATCAAGGCGCATACTCGCAGGTTTCAGGTTAGGTGTTTTCATATTCTAAACTATTTTATTTCAGTAGAGTATTTATTATGAGTAGAGTATTTATTATGTTTTTTTAGTAGAAAAAACCAGGTTAGCTTTTAGTAATCAGGTTATCAGGTTATCTTATTATTTTATGTTACCTGATTACACTATATATTAATAAAGACATAGAATAGGAGTCGCCCTCGTGTGTGGAAAATATGAATCAGATAATGATAATAATTTCAGGCGTATTACTGATTCTGCTATTATATTATCTCTTTTTTAGGGATGAGCGTCTCTTTGATTCTGTTGAAGGTCAGAAATTTAACACAAAACTTTGGGTTATTGTGTTGGTATTAGGTATAAGGCTTGTTGCTCTTTATTTCACCAATGGAGACGTGTATGTTTTTTTGGAACTAACAAAAACAACGATGGAAACAGGGTACCCTTATGTTGAGGGGCTCCCGGAGTATGTGTCGTATTGGAGTGACCATAATCCATTGCATATGTATGTCTGCCATCCGCCTCTTGTATTTTATATGTATTCTCCAGTTATTGCACTCATAGGTCAGGAAGGATTGATGATATTTACTGTATTTTTGTTTCTTTTAAGCTTGCATGTTTTATGGAACTGGTTTGAAAGAGAAGGCAGGGATCCGTTAATCCCGTGTTTACTTTATGGGACATTTCCTCTATTCTATCTTGAATCGTTGACACATATCAGCGTAAATATTGCGCTTGTAGCCATCCTCGCTGTAGGGATCACAAGTTACTTAGAGTATGAGAGAACCAGGGATGCCTCAAGGTTAAAGAAGGCATGTTTATGTTTTGCGCTTGCGCCGCTAATAGAGTATTCTGCAATAGTTTTCATGGGATTTTTTTCACTGTATCTTATCCTCAAAAGAGGCCTCAATAATAAAGCCTTGGTTACTTTAGTTATATTATTTATCATCTGGCTTCCCTTCGTCTCTTGGAATATATTTGCTGATTTTCCTATCTTCCACAGTTACGCGTTCACATATACACACGCCCATCACTTCAATGAGAATCTGCCTTATGGGAACGCAGTTAGAACGTATTATAGTATGCACAAAGATGCGATAATTCCATTCTATCTCATGGATACGGAATTCTTTGCATTCATTAATTTTGCCATATTCTTAAATGGAAATCTTTTATTATTGGGGAGCAGACAAAAGAGAGGGTGGGGTAGCATAGTATTTCTGGCGATTTTCACTCAACTGTTAATCTTAACGTATTATGCAGTCATAGGTTATCAGTCTCATCCCTTAGCTAATTTTGCAAGATATATTATTCCTTCTGCATTTCTTATAGTGCCGCTTTCTCTTAGATGGGAATTCAAGAATAGGTGGAAGAGGATAGCTATAGCGTTAATAGCCCTAAATATTGTTTTTGATTTTGTTGTAGTGATTAATGGAAGCTTTCAGTGGGTGAG
>JAUWTD010000045.1 GCA_030609775.1 Candidatus Altarchaeota archaeon | reverse complement strand
TTTTACCTACTTCCTCATTTAATTCCATAAAGTGATATATGTCCCTTTACACTACACTTAGTTTTGACTTGAACTCCGTCAGTCGTTTTTTGAGTTCCTCGTTTTCTTTCCTTATCAATGCATTCTCTCGTTCGAGTTTTATGATTTTTTCTTTTACTTCACTAAGCTCTCTCTCAAGCTCTCGTATCCGTGCTTCGTGTTCCTCACAGATAGTTACAAATAGGATAAACTTCTATTTGTGCTTGTCGGTTTTTAGGTTGGACTTCCTAGATGTAAATAGTTATGAAAAATAAAACAAAATGATGTGGTTTAGAATGAACAAAAAAATATATGCGGGGATGGTGTTTATTGTTATTGTATTGTTTCTGGTTTTCTATATGAATTCGACGACAGCTTATCAGAGAAGCGATTTTCTGAGATTGATTGAGAATACGGATCAATGCCTCGTGGATTGTTATGCGATAATTGAGGTGTCTAATCCGACAGGAGGGGATATCACCTTCGACATAAATAACTGGAGGATATGGCATGAAAAGGCCCCTGGAGCCAAGGGATTAGTAGAAGATTTAAAATTCCAGCTGCTGGAGGATGTCAGCTATGAGTTTGAAGTCAATGATTTTGAGGAGTTGACAGAGAGCCTGGTCTGTGACGGCGACTTCGGTTTTGAAGGGAATGATGCTTGGTGTTTTTCAGGCAACGGAAACCTGACATGGAACCATAGCTTTGAGGCGATTGTTCCTGAGGACAAGAAGATTTACCGGACGGTGAAAAAGAAGGTTGGCTCTCACAAAGAGAAGAAACTAAAGAAGAAGTATGTTGACTTTAATCCGGCAGGTAAAATCTTGAAGCCGGGGGAAACCTACCAGATAAAAATTATTGGAAAAAAGAAGGCGCAGATTGGCCCGAATAATGTGGATTGGAAGATAAAATTCCTCGACTACGAGCCTGATTGGGCGTGGTGGAATTCTAGCTGGGGTTATAAGAGACCGATC
Source organism: Candidatus Altarchaeota archaeon (assembly GCA_030609775.1). GTDB lineage: Archaea > Altiarchaeota > Altiarchaeia > IMC4 > QMZM01 > JAUWTD01. The sequence goes on along the minus strand of JAUWTD010000045.1, from coordinate 10,887 downwards.
GAAATCAATAGTACGAATGATCTAACAGATTATCAATTAGCAATTAACGTAACTTATGATTCTGATATGCAGTCCGATTTTAATGATTTAAGATTTGTGAATGAAGAGGAAACTTTATCTTTGGATTATTGGGTTGAGTCTAAGTCTGATGGAAACTATGCTTATGTCTGGGTTGAGGTTGATTCAATAGACACAGATAATGGAACTCAGGCTTATATGTATTATGGTAATGCCGAGGCGATAAATAAAAGCAACGCTAAAGCAACATTTTTGTTGTTCGATGACTTTGACACCTTCGAGGGATGGGATGAAGGACCAGAAAACTCAGGTTACACGATAGGAAGTCCAAGCGTTGACGTCAGTAACAGTCACCTGTATCCTGACAACTATGGGTCTAGAGCTAACTATGGATGGCATGGACCCGTAGCCAACATAAGCTTCACACCAGTTACCGATTTCGTCTTAAAGATAAAGCATTACTGGTTGTGCGAATACTACTATCAATGGCAGGTGATCCACCTCAGATCGGCTTCATCTTATGTCCTCTCCACGGATATATACGACGGAGCTAACGGACCTTATGGATCGATTACCTTAAGGAATAGTAGTATAAATGATATGGGTGGAGGAAGTACTATTATATCAAATGCAGGTACAGGCTATTGTGATTTCCGAAACAAATACGAAGAAATAACAAGAGTAGGGAACACAGTAACATGGACAGTTGATGGAATACAGAAATACTCTGGAAATCAGTCAACAGCCCCAATAGACAATATCCGCATTATCTTCGGTCAAGCAGGAACCTACCCAACCAATATCAACGAGATCAGCCAAATAATACTTCGGAAATACACCTCCCCGGAACCAACCTATTCGATAGGCGGGGAGGAAACCAAACCAGCACCACCGGTGAATGTCTCGGGGGGTACAATAAAGACCACATCGGGGAACATAACCTTGGATCCGGCCACTGGTATAGTGGAAATAGACGGCAGCATGTTATCGATGAGAAGCCCGGATGAGTCCTGGTTCTGTTGCGGACCAAACAACACAGGAAGCTGGATATGTAGTGCAGGCAAATGCACTTAAAATTAATTGGGTTTAGGAGAGTGATTTAGCTAGTGCACCCTACGACGGCTGCGTCAGAGACCAAGACAGCAACACGAAATATGATCAAATATGTTGCTCGGGGCTTGTAGAGAATATCACGGCGATATAAAAAATTTTTTTGTTTTTTATATAATGGCATCATATGATATACTATATTTATATTTTTTTAAAAAAACTGAAAGATGTGAAAGAATGGATGATCTAGAGAAAGAATTCACCGGCTTTTTGAGTAACATGATCAAATCCTACGGACTCGGAGACCTACCAGCAAAAGTCATCGGAGTACTATACCTCGAACCCCAAGAAATATCCATGGAAGACATAACCACCAAAACAGGATACAGTTTGGCATCAATTTCTAACACAATGAAGATACTGGAAAACACCGGAGTTGTCCAACGCATAAAAAAACCCGGAACCAAAAAAGTTTTCTTCTACATGGAAAAAAACCTAGCAAAACTAAACATAAAAAAAATAGCAGCAATACACGACAACATGATCAAATCCGCAAAAGAAATGCTGCCCCCGATAATAGACAAATACCAACACAAAGCGGGGGATAAAAAATCCAAACAAAAACTTAAACTAATCAAAGACTACTACACTCAAATACTTCAATTCGAAGAACTATTACAGGATATGACAAAAAAACTCAAGAAAATGTCAGCAATAAACGATGGATAAAGAAACCCCGAAGAAACCAATAATAGAACTCCAAGACGTATGGAAGATCTACCGGATGGGAAACGTCGAAGTCCCGGCACTACGGGGATTAAGCCTCAAAATATATCCCCAAGAATTTGTTGCAATCATGGGACCCAGCGGCTCAGGAAAAAGCACCCTCATGAATATGGTAGGCTGCCTGGATGTTCCAACAAAAGGAAAAATCTTTCTAGATGAACAAAACATATCCCATCTACATGAATCAGATCTCGCGCAAATCCGCGGAAGAAAAATCGGATTCGTATTCCAGACATTCAACCTAATGCCGGGATTAATCGCAATAGAAAACGTTGCCCTACCCATGACTTTCCAGGGAATACCCCGCGCCGAAAGAGAAGAGAGGGCAGTACACTTACTTACCCGCGTCGGATTAAAGAAAAGACTCTACCACAAACCAATGGAGCTATCCGGAGGAGAACAACAAAGAGTCGCAGTTGCAAGATCCCTTGCAAACGACCCAGAGGTTATATTAGCTGACGAACCGACAGGAAACCTAGATACAAAATCCGGCAAAGACGTGATGAACATGCTATCCCAACTACACAAAGAAGAAAACAAGACAATAATCATGGTCACACACGATGTAAAATTGTCTGGATACGCTGGAAAAATTGTGAACATAGAGGACGGAAAAAGAATATGAAAAAAGGAGGCATATGAAAAAAATGAATACAAAAAAGAATTTAGTTACAGGATTTTTGATTTTTTGTTTTATAGCAGCTACAACAAACGCAGAGTTTTCGGAAATACGCATAGACTCCGTGACATGGGATCCAAGCTACATTGAAGCCGGAGACGACGTCACAGTATATGTTAAATTCCACAACCACCCGCTTGGTATGGCATACCTTACCCCTGCACCTAACACCCAACCCGATGAAAAAGATGCAGGAGTATTCTATACAGCTCGATTAGAGCCTATGGATGAATTATCTGAAAAAAATATCATCATCAAAAAAGATACAAAAAATGTAGGCCACCTATTCATAGGAGAAAGCTGGACAACCCCCTTTGACATAAAGATACGGGAAAATGCAGTAGCCACAACATACAACCTAAAATTCTCGATTATAAAAACAGACATAGACGGAACCCAAAAAGACACCGACAAATTCCTCGAATTCAAGATACCTGTTAAAGGCGTCGTCAAATTCAAGGTGGATTCAGATAATACACTAAAGCTTGGCGACACAGGAGACATACAGATAACAATAAGTAACGAAGGCGGAGGCAATGCAAAATACGTTACAGGCAAACTAGGTCTAAGTGACCCATTCACTCCTGCAAAAACCTCAGAAATATATGTCGGAGACTTCATGGGAGATGAAAGCAAAGACTTAATATTCTCTGTATCAGTGAACAGCGGAGCCGAACCCAAAGCATACACTATCCCATTACAGATAACCTATACCTGCGCAGACGGAACAGAAAAACAGATGAACACCGACATCGGAGTGCAGATAGATGCCACTCCCAAGCTGAGGATAGCATTAGAAAACGCAGACATGTTCACACAAGGAAGCAGCGGAACAGTGAGTGTGGATGTAGTGAATGAAGGCTTTGTCGATGCAAAATTCCTAACACTTAAACTTCTGCCAGACGACAACTACAAAATACTCTCCATAGGAGAGATCTATATAGGAAACCTAGATTCAGATGATTCCGAATCAGAAGAATACTTGATCCAGTTAAGTGAAAACGTACCGAATGGAGCCGTTCCTCTGAAATTCGAGCTAAGATACAAGACTGCAAACCGGGACATAGAATTCCTTGAAGATGCTGATGTGACCCTAAACGTGCTCACATCCGCCGAATACGCAGACGGACAACCCAAACAAAATCTGACGTCACAGATATTCGGTGCTCTGTTCATCATTCCTATTCTGGTGATCGTATACCTCCTAATCTGGATAGTATTCAAACTTGTTGGATTATTCACCGGATACTTAAACAAAAGATTCTTTGGTAGAAGGTAATGATTATAGACTACCTAAAACTTGCAGTCGACGGAATAATCCATAGAAGACTAAGGTCATGGCTTACCATGATTGGAATCTTCATTGGAATAATTGCAGTCGTTGCCTTGATCTCCCTAGGTCAGGGAATGCAGAACGCAATCGACGAACAGTTAAAGACGTCAGGAAGCAACAGGATAATGGTGACTCCGGGAGGAGGAGGAGCGATGGCCGGTCCAATGACTTCCTCTTTTGTTGCATCCAGATTATATGAAGACGATGTAGATGCTGTAAACGAAGTACGGGGAATCGAGGGTGCAATAGGGGTCCTCACAAAAAACGTGCGAATAAAATTCAAAGACGAAACCAAATATACTACCTGCTTTGCTTCTCACACCGATCCTGCGACTCTGGAGTTTGTCCAAAAAATTGATTTCTTTAGGATAGCTGAAGGCAAATACCCTCAAGAAGGTGAAAAATACAAGGCAGCGATAGGTCCGGACATAGCAGAAGATTTCTTTGATAGAAAAATCAAGCTCGGAGACACAATCTTTATTGAAGGAAAAGAATTCGAAGTTGTAGTCATAAACAAAAAAACAGGCAGCCCAATGCATGACGCAAAGGTAGGCATACCAATGAAAACTGCAAGAGAGATGTTTGAGATGCCTGAGGAGATTATGACAATCTTTGCTGAAACAGAACCCGGCTACGATCCAGGAGATGTTGCAGAAGACGTCAAAGAAAAACTAAGAAAACACCATAACGTAAAGAAAGGCGAAGAAGACTTCACAGTCCAAACCGCCGAACAAATGATCGGAAGCTTCATGGACATACTAACAGCCGTTCAAATAGTTCTGGTAGGGATCGCAGCAATTTCATTAATCGTCGGAGGCATCGGCATAATGACTACCATGTACACCTCAGTTATTGAAAGAACAAAACAGATCGGGATAATGAAATCCATCGGAGCGAAAAACTCAGATATCATGCAAATATTCCTAATAGAAGCCGGCTTACTTGGCTTAGTCGGAGGCATCATAGGTGTGTCACTTGGACTTGGAATAAGTAAAGGCGTAGAGATTATAGCAGCAAATAGCGGCCTTGAAATCCTGAAAGCATATACTGGATGGGAACTGATTATAGGAGCATTATTGTTTTCATTTACTGTAGGCTGCATTTCAGGCATCCTGCCTGCAAGAAGGGCATCCCTTATGAATCCTGTGGATGCATTGAGGTATAAATAATGATTTCAGACTACTTCAGATTCGCTCTGAGCAACATAAAACGAAACGAGGTCAGAAGCCTGCTTACATTAGCCGGAATCGTTATAGGGATAGCGGCGGTGGTATCCTTGATCTCTTTAGGCCAAGGGCTACAGGAGGCAGTCAATGAACAATTCGAATTAATGGGAACCAACACCATAATGGTGATGTCTGGCTCAGGCCTTACTGGAATGGCTGGAGCAGCCACACCCTTAACCCAATCAGACCTTGAGGTAATACGAAAAGTCAAGGGAGTGGATTTAGCTGGCGGATTCATCTCAAAGATTGCTAAAATAGAATTTAATGATGAAATAAAATACAGCTGGGTTTCAGGGTTCCCGCAGGATGAATCAAGGAGAATAATAGAGGATATGGGTGGCTACAGTATAGAGAAAGGCAGAGACCTCAAAGAAGCCGACAAATACAAGACAGTAGTCGGCTGTATGCTTGCAAACGCTGATGTATTTGAAAAAGAGGTCAATATCGGAGACAAGGTAAAGATAGAGGGCCAAACATTCAAGGTTGTCGGATCCTATGAACCAATAGGCAACCCAGACGATGACAGCGCCCTGGGAATACCCCTGGAAACAGCTAGAGAAGTCTTCGATGAACCAGATGAATTAATGGTGATCATGGCCCGGTCCAAGGACGGCTACACTACGGACGATGTTGCAGAAGACATAAAAGAAAAACTAAGAAAGGATCGAGGCCAAAAAGAAGGAGAAGAAGACTTCACCGTCCAGACATCCGAACAACTTAAGGAGACCGCAGGCGTTGTTTTAGATGTTATAAACTATGTGTTGATTGGGATTGCTGCAATCTCTTTGCTGGTTGGTGGCGTGGGCATAATGAATACAATGTATACCTCTGTTCTTGAGAGAACAAGAGAAATCGGGGTAATGAAAGCAATCGGGGCAAAAGACTCAGATATTATGGTAGTATTCCTCATAGAATCAGGTATACTAGGTTTAGTGGGCGGCATAATCGGCTGCTCTATAGGAATTGGTTTAAGTAAATCCGTTGAGATCCTTGCAACAGAGGAACTTAACACAACACTACTGACCGCATACATTGCACCAGAATTTATAATCGGGGCACTGATGTTCTCGTTTATTGTAGGCTGCATCTCAGGTATTCTACCTGCAAGACAGGCCTCACAACTAAAACCCGTGGATGCGTTAAGATACGAGTAAACCCATTCTCTACTATTTTTTAGGTGCAACAACCATAATTTGAATGTAGGATGATAAAAGATGGTTTAGGTTTGTCTGATGAAGAAGCCTGCAATAGGCTTGACGTATTCGGATACAATGAGTTAACAGAGAAAAAGAAGACAACAGTATTAGATCTGTTTCTTAAACAATTCAAGAGCTGCCTTGTATATATCCTGATCTTTGCAGCTGCTTTGTCTTTCTTTGTCGGAGAAATGATAAATGCTTCAGTGATTGTGTTCATCATCTTCTTTATAGCAACATTGGGTTTCGTGCAAGGATACAAGGCCGAAAAGGCAATAAATGCCTTAAAAAGCATGCTCATAACAAGAGTCTGCGTCACACGAGGAGGCAAGGAAAAAGAGATAACTACAAGAGAGCTTGTTCCAGGGGATATGCTAACCCTAAGAATAGGGAACAAGGTACCTGCTGATGCAGTAGTGGTAGCAGATAAAAACATGAAGATAGATGAATCCATGCTAACAGGAGAATCCCTGTCAGTAACTAAGACAGCTATTCCCACAATAGACCTAGAACACATAGATGAATACCTCCATACAGCAGAAGATGCGAGCAAAATCTATGCAGGAACCCACATAGTGAATGGAAAATGCGCTGCAATAGTGACCCATACTGGAATGAACACGGAATTTGGGAAAATCGCAAAGATGATCCAGATAGCAGATGAAAAAATCCCCTTACAAGCCAAGATCGAGCAACTGACTAAGCTCATGCTTTTCGTGGCTTTAAGCATATCAGTTTCTACCTTCATTATATGTTTGTCTAAAACCCCTGCCCTGACATATGATATATTATATGGCCTGGCGATAGTGTCCATAGCTCTGGCGGTATCAGCAATACCTGAAGGACTACCTGTGGTAACTACTATAGTGTTAGCTCTGGGCGTACAGCGAATGGCAAAAAACAATGCTATCGTACGCGACATGTCTGCAATAGAAACCCTGGGTCTAACAACCATAATCTGCACAGATAAAACCGGTACATTAACTGTTAACGAGATGACTACAACAAAAATATTCATGAACGATAAACTATTTGATGTAAGCGGAGGCGGCTACAGCAGCCACGGAAACATCATCTACCAAGACAAAAAACTAAGCGATGAAGAAAAAAAATATGTATATCCACTGCTAAAAGCAGGAGTCCTATGCAACGACGCTAGAATAGAGAATGCGGCATGTAACCCTAATCTCTCTGCTAAATTCAAGGGATCGGAATCTTCACATGGATCAGGGATCCTATATCCCCTGATCAAATCAGAGGTAGATGGAACATCTAAAACCCATCTAAAAGAATACAATATAGTTGGCTCCCCCACCGAGGCTTCCTTATTGGTTTTAGCATCCAAAGAGAATCTTTTCAGAGAGGATTTGTTAACCCAAAACATAAGAATTGAAGAGATACCCTTCAGCTCTGATAGAAAAATAATGTCTGTGATATACCGAAAAATACCTGACCAAAAAAAAGGTGCAGGACACGGTTCTGATTTCATGTATACTAAAGGTGCTCCAGGTGCCATAATCAACAGATGCTCCCACATATACAAGAATGGAGAAATATATGAACTTGACAAAAAAGAAAAAAAGAAATTAAAAAGCATGAGTAAATCTCTAGGAGACGGATCATTGAGGGTTCTTGCATTAGCATACAAAAAAGTAGAAAGCATAGAGGATTTCAACCCAGAAACAGAGGAAGAAAACCTGGTGCTGCTGGGTCTGGTTGGTATGATCGACCCACCCCGAGCGGAGGTGAATGAATCAATAAAAGAATGCAAAAAAGCCGGCATAAAAATAATGATGATCACAGGAGACCACAAACACACTGCAACAACTATCGGGAAAGAATTAGGGATAATAGATAAAAATTCCCGGATCATCACCGGCAAAGAAATAGATGATCTAACCGATGAAGAATTGAGGGATGTGGTAAATGATATCTCATTATGTGCACGAAGCAAACCTGAACATAAACTAAGGTTGATAAAGGCACTTGAAGAGAATAATCATATAGTTACCATGACCGGAGATGGCGTAAATGATGCCCCCGCGTTAAAGAAGGCACACGTTGGCATAGCAATGGGTACTGGTTCGGATGTCAGCAAAGAAACTGCTGACATAATCCTGATTGACGACCACTTCTCGACTATAGTCAAAGCCGTGAAGGAAGGTAGAACCATATACTCTAACATACAGAAATTTATAACATACCAGTTATCCTGCAATCTTGCAGAACTCTTCGTTGTATTCTTTGGAGTGATCCTATTTGGACCAAAAGCATTACCTCTTCTGGCATTGCAGATACTGTTTATGAATCTAGTGACAGATGATCTCCCCGCGATTGCTTTAGGTTTTGATCCATCATCTAAGAATATAATGCAGGAGCCTCCAAGAGACCCTTCTGAAGGTCTTCTAAACAAGAGATTAATCACCCTACTACTCGTTGCAGGGCTTGTTGTGGGTGCAGGAACACTTACCGTATTCTATCACGAATACAAGATACTGGACAACGGAATCGAAAAAGCCCGGACAATGGCGCTTGCGACATTAATTTCATTTGAATTATTCAATTCACTGAATTTCAGATCATTAAAAGAATCAATATTCATATACCGTTTTAAGGGAAATAAACGGCTACTACAAGGCATAATTGGTTCTGTGTCGGCTAGTTTAGCAGTTATTTATATACCTTTCCTAAACAAGGTATTTGAGACTGTCCCCATAGGTGCTGCTGACTGGATGAAAATCATACTGATGTCTACAAGCATATTGTTTGTTATTGAATTATTGAAGATACACTTTAGAAACCAAGAATCTCATCTATGACATACAGATACTGCTTCAGTTCATCAAGCGTTCTCTCACCCATATGAGCAACCCTGAATGTCTGATCAGCTATCTTACCATAACCCTTAGCAAAAACATATCCTCTCTGTTCTAATTTCAAATCCAGATCAGCGATATCGATCCCTGCAGTCTTCGTTACACAGGAAACTGTATCAGATGCGAATCTTTCCTTGGGCAGAATCCCAAGATTCTTCCTGGCCCACGCCCTACAGTACTCCCCCATCTTCCTATGCCTCAAAAACCTGTTATCCATTCCCTCATGGTTTATGATCTGGTCTAACTGATACCTGAGACCCTGCATGATCGATATTGCGCCTGTTGTCGGAGTCTGTTTTTTATTTAAGTACTTCAGATAAACAAGGAAATCAAAATAGTATCCCCGGTTCTCAATGGATTTAGCTTTCTTGAGCGCAGCATCGCTTACCGAACATATAGCCAAACCTGCAGGCAAAGCCATCGCCTTCTGGACGCCGAATAAACAGACATCAATACCTAATTTATCTACGTCAACCTTGATGCCGCCCATAGAGCTTACTGCATCAACAAGAAAACTCACATCATAATCCCCTGCAACCTTGGCGATGTCCTCTAAAGGAGCAGTAACACCTGTGGATGTTTCAGTATGTACAAGGGTTAATGTATCATATTCTCCCGAGGACAATCTTTCATCTATGGTCTCCGGCAGGGGAGCTTCACCCCACTCAAAACTCAGAAGATCTGCCTTTTTTCCATTATCTTTCGTTATCTGATGCCATCTATCGCTAAATGCCCCATTACCTACGTTAAGACATTTTTTCTTGACGCAGTTTCTAACCGCAGCCTCCATTAAACCGGTTGAAGACGATGGAACAATGAATATCGTGTTTTCTGTAAACATGAGCTTTTTGAGATTTTGTATACACTCCATAAAAAGCTGGGTGTATTCTCTCCCTCGGTGCCCAATCATAGGAGCAGACATCGCTTCAAATACACCCTGACTCACATCACTTGGTCCTGGAATGAACAGCTTTTTCGACATTTTAACTTTAAATATGTTATTGTTAAATATTCTATTAAACAATGAAAAAAAAGATAATGGTAACCCTCAATGATGAGCAGTATGGGTTGCTGAAGGATTCTAAGGAGTTAGGTGACACTGACTCAGAAAAACTGAGAAACTCTTTTTTAATCTACAACACACTGAAGGACCTTATAGGCTTAATAAAAAAATTAAAGGAGTAATCTTTTTTTAACCGAATAACGAAGCAAGACCTGCTGCCGCTTCTTCAGTTTTCTCCTCTTCTTTTTTCTCTTTTTTCTCCTCGACCTTCTCTTCTGCCTGGGCAGGAGCTGCCGGTGCTACTGCAACAGGTGCAGCAGTCTTAATCGCTTCATCTATGTCGACACCTTCAAGGGAAGCAACTAATGCCTTCACTCGTGTGTCTTCTGCTTTAGCGCCACTGGCCTTTATCACTTTCTTCAGATTCTCTTCATTTATCTCCTTTCCTACAGAATGCAGTAGCATTGCACTATATACATATTCCATTTTATCCTCCTTGAGCATAAGATACCTATCTATTTGGAATTTGGAATTTAAAAAACAAGGATATTTTAATGTGTTCTGCGCTGCGGTTGGTTTGTATTCATCCTTGGAGATCGACTCCTCAAAGGAGCATCACTTCCTTTGGGACCACATGGTCCTCATACAAAAGCCACGTACAGCGCAGTGTAGCTTCCATTTTGCTTTGCCTATCACTAATCAAGGCAGTCTTCGCTAGAA
>JAUWTD010000064.1 GCA_030609775.1 Candidatus Altarchaeota archaeon | reverse complement strand
GGTGTTCCGGCAGCCATCGCAGGAAGATAAACATTCTCAAGCGCAGTTAATTCACGCAATATCGCATACTCCTGGAATACATACCCTAACCTGTTTAATCTAAACACTGTGTTTTCCCGGGCACTTATGTTTCGCATGTCCACTCCGTCGAGTATAATATGGCCTGCACTCGGATTGTCAAGCAGCGCCATCTGATGTAGTAGAGTGGATTTTCCGCTTCCTGAAGGACCCATTATTGCAACAAATTCTTTTTCTTTGATATTTAATGAAATATTTCTTATTGCATGAAGCTTGATGTTCCCTATGACATATGTCTTCTTTAGGTTTTTTATCTTGATCATTTTTTTTAACTCCTCATGGCATCTATTATGTTTTGTTTTGTAACCTGGTATGCGGGCACAAACCCTGCAACTATCGCAGTAACCCCAAGAGCTATACTCCTGCTGTAAACTATGTCTGTTTTTATCAGGAGAGTCACCTGTCCAAAGGGCAGTATTAAGGGGTTTGCAATAAAATAGGGGACTAGTATAAAATACAACACAGTTAACCCCAACACTACGCCGCATATTGCATAAAACAGCGACTGGAATATGAATGAACTGATTATGATCTCTTTATTTATCCCGACTGCCTTCATTACTGCAATTATTCTTCGCTTATTGATGGCGTTGATGTAGATTACGATAAAAAGGGTGGTTGCTGAAACCAGTAATGCAATGCCTGAAAGTATTGCATTTATTATGTTAAATGTCTGGGATATGTCAAGGCCGGCGCGGTCGCGGCTGTTGAAGACGTCCTCTCCGATGCCTAATTCCGTTAGTTTTTTTATGAACTCGTATTCTTTATCCTCCTCCCTTAGTTTTATGATTATTGAATCTGTTCTATCTTTTGCTTCGGGAATGACGTTTTCTCTCTCCTTGTTGTTAAGGAACACACCATAGTCTGCATTTATCAGTCTTGTTTTAAATACTCCCTTGACTCGGTAGGTTTTCCTGATGCCGTTACCAAATTTTATGTCTATCCAATCTCCTGCTTTCACTCCACCTAATGAATTAGCTTCATCTATTGGATCATAGGTTCCTGCAGTTTCACTTCCGAGAATAACCTCATCTGTGTCAAGTTTAGTTAAGTAGTCTCCTTCAACTATTTTTTTATGTACGTTTGTAACTGTTTTTTCATCCTCCGGGTCAATAAAACAGACCGAGCGACCCATAACCTTGTCTTCAAAATATAGTGTAACTCCTACGGAATAATGCAGCGCGATGCCTTCAACCTCTGGGAAAGCATTTATCCTCTTTTGAAGCAGATGAGCATCAGAAAGCAGCCGTTCACCGTCTTTTGGTTCGACAACAACATGGCCAAGCTGGGTTTCAACGATCTGTAATTTGCTTTTATGGTCTATTCCCTCCATCAGGGAGGGCATAAACAGCATGTTAAGAACGGCTAGAGCCATAATAAAAATAGTGACAAAAACAGTTCCCTTATTCCCTCTCTTAATCTCTCTTGATGCCAGGAAAAGGGCAACTTTTAGGTCTTGAAGCATGATACCAACCGCTTTATTTTGTTTTATTTTTTCTCATTAATCCACCTACTACAACTGCTGCTATGATTATGCCTGGAAGCCCGAACAGAAGCAATTGATCAGTTTTTTCGGTTTCATCTATGTAGATAATAAATTCTTCTGTTAGCTCATGTTCTCCGAAGTCGTCTCTATATGTTATCCTTATCTTGTTGTTTATTTCTCCGTGTCCTCCGGCTGCCAGTGTGAAAATCGTCGGTTCATCGGAGTCTTTTTCTATTCTTCCAAGATATGCTACTTTGTTTCCTTCTAGTTCTGATTCCAGAATAATTTTTACGTTTTCTGCATTCCCGTCTCCGATGTTTTCGATCCTTAACTGGACCTCTATTATGTCCTCTGTTTTTATGTTATTTGCCGGGGTGATTTTTATGTTTTGTAGTCCCAGCTCTGCATCATGCACTATTTTTATCCCCAGATTCTCAGAGAGGGTGTATCTTCCGCTTCTTTCATCAATGAACGTTAATTGCACAGGTATTGCATATGCGCCGGGTGAAACAGATTCATCCACGCTGAAACTCATCACAAGATCTACTTCTTCGCCTGGTTTCATAGCGTCTATTATCTTCATGCCGCTTCCCAGCATAATAAATTTTTCAGATAAGGGGGTAATCTTTATGTTTCTTGCAATGCCTGTTCCAATGTTTTTAAACTGTGCCGTGATGCTGAAGCCGTCTCCTGCTTTAATTTTTTCTCCATTTGCATGTGATTCAAAGATTATATCAGGGGCACCTATTACCTTGATGTTGATGTCTTCTTCTCTTTCTATGTGTCCTCGTGTGACCTTGATTGTGACCGGGTATATCCCTGATGCGGCGTTAGAGTCCACAACCAGGTAATATGTGTAATCTTTCGAGCAGCCGGTGCATATATTGCAGTCATCAGAGCTTCTGCTTTCTGCTTTAAGGTAGAATGGATACTTTACATCAAGTCTGACGGTGGCATCTGCTGTTGTATCGTCGTTTCCTTGGATGCCGTATACTGGATAATTATATATCCTGACCTTCACTGTCACATCCTGTCCAGGTTCAACGGGCTCGGGGCTTACCTCTTCTGCAATGATTCTCAGGGAAGGGAAATCCTTGTACACTGCTGTGTCACCCATCACAGTTATTGTTAATGCTATCATTAACATGAATGCAAGTAATCTGGTTGTTTTTTTCATTATTTATTTATACTATCCCAAGTCTTTAAAACACATACTTTTTAAAGTATTTAAACTTCATAAAATGAAGTATTAAAGTGGCCAATAGACCCGAAGACAAAGACAGGAAACCCGGCAAGCATCACCTAAACAAAACATGTCCCGGTTCATGTCCTGGCAAAAGATTTTTAGCAATAATCAGCAAAAAATATACATTTGAAATAATTGGAATAGTAATGCAAAACGGTGCTTCAAGATTTAATTTTATTGTCAAGGAAACCCAGGGAAGCCCTAAAACTATTGCAGAGCGTCTGAAGGAATTATGTAAAGAAAACATCTTGGAGAGGAAATCCTATGCTGAAATACCCCCTCGCGTAGAGTATTCTTTAACTGAAAAAGGCAGGGACCTAAAACCGGTGATGAAAAAAATGTTGGAATGGAATGATCGATGGAGCATAGATTAATCTATTGTTTGATCATATTCCTCTGATTTTATTTATGTTCTAAATTCCATTAATCTATTATGAAGTCTAAGGTCGATGATCTGGATCTGAAGATAATCAGGGAGCTTCAGAAGGACGCACGGCAGAGTTATAGGGATATAGCTGAAAGATTAAAAGTCGCTGAAGGAACCGTCTATAATCGGGTAAATAAGCTTCTGGAATCTAAGGTAATCAAAAGATTCATTCCTGATATAGATTTCTCCAAACTTGGCTATGATCTGGTTGCGATAATTGGTCTCATGGTTGAGGGAGGTCATCTGCCCAAGATAGAAGAAGAAATCTCTCTGGAAAAAAATGTTTCGGCAGTATATGATGTCACCGGAGACTATGATGCATTAATTGTTGTGAAATTCAAAGACCGCGGTGCCTTAAATGAATTCGTAAAAAAAGTATTATCTATGCCCAATGTTAAACGCACCTATACTATGGTAGTTCTCAACGTAATGAAAGAAACACACGGGGTTGAGATATGAATTGGCGGTAAGGGTATGAATTGGCGGTAAGGGTATGAATTGGCGGTAAGGGGCATGGAAACTGATTCAGGTGATAAAAGCGCAAAAATAAGGGATTATGCAATAACTGTATCATGCATAGTCTTTACACTTATGCTATTGTCCTTTATTTTGTTAGGGTTCGTATCTCCCCGGCTGTTTGCTGGAGGAGGCCCCTACATCTACTCTGAATGCAGTAATGGATCTGCGTATGTATTTATCGGTGCAAACGACGACATCAGGGATATAAAATGTGTCGCTCTCGATAAAGAATTCTTTAACGACACCGAGATTGTTATAGGTGATTTATCTAAAGGTGATGAAGATGTTTGCAGGTTCAGGTTATCAAAAAATACGCCAGATCCCTTAAGATTCGAGGTATGGTATAATGGCAGGGTTCAAAGAGAAGTCTGTAAGTGGCAGAACCATTACTACTCTTCATATGATTAAGTCTATGGATCTTGCAGCATTAACCTCCGGCGGAAAAGATTCTGTGTATGCAATCTATTTCGCAGAGAAGATGGGCTACAACGTCAAATATCTTCTTTCAATGGTGCCTGAACGCTCAGATAGTTACATGTTCCATCACCCCAATATTGGATTAACCTCGGTTCAGGCAAAACTTATGGGACTTCCTTTACTTGTTGAAAAAACCGTAGGTGAAAAAGAAAAAGAATTAGCAGACCTAAAAAGACTGATTTCCCGCATCGCAGATTCGGTGGACGGTATTTTGTCCGGGGCTCTTGCATCAAACTATCAGAAAAAAAGAATTACTAGGATATGTAATGGTTTTGGCTTGGAATGTGTTTCTCCGTTGTGGCACATAGACCCTGAAAAATACTGGTCTGATCTATTGGATGCGGGTTTTAAGGTTATGGTTGTCTCGGTTTCGGCAGAAGGATTGAATAAAAACTGGCTTGGCCGAATCATGGATGCGAGCGCAGTAGCTGAATTAAAAGAAGTACGTAAAAATTTTTTGATTCATCTGGGTTTTGAGGGAGGGGAAGCAGAGACCCTGGTTCTTGACTGTCCTATGTTTAGAAAAAAAATCAAGGTCGTTGAAGCTAAAACCCTGTGGGATGGTGTAAGGGGAACCTATGATGTATCAAAAATAAAAGAGGTTTCTAAGTAATCTTTTTTTTTAGTGATCCGGTTTATAGCAGGAAGGGGATTACGGATGATTGAATTAAAAAAGAGAGTCAAGGAGCTTGAAGAGGAATTAAAGTCAAAAAATGGTGCATAAAAACAGCAAGGTTAAATTTAAACTGATCCATAAAGTCACATTAATTGTCTTGCTTTCATTGATCTTGGCTATGGGGATACACTCCTATCTTACAGTTAGTTATGAGCGGGATATTCTGCTCAAATTAAGGTTTGAGGAAGGTATTAGAACAGTCACCCGGATCAATAACACCATTGGATGCTCAACTGACAATGTCAGTGCTTTGTCAGATATAATCTCTATTGAATTATCCTCTCATGAAGGGGCTGTATTCTATAAGGTAACAGATCCTGACGGCAGAGTGTATCTTTCAAGCGACGAAGACGAGATTGGTGCGTTTATTGAGGTCCCCCTTGGTCTTATGGATGAGATATTAGTTCAGAACAGCAACTTTGAGGGTGAGCCTATATCATTGTTTATCTCCCGCATTTGTGGTGGTGGAACTATTTGGCTTGGTTTGTCAACCCAATCAATTGAGCAGGTTATAGAGGAAATGATCCAGAGGGCTTTGCTAATTGATTTTTTACTTGTGAGTGTGTTCATATTATTCGCATATATCCTGTCAAACAGTGTCATAGTTTCAATAAAAAAGCTTACTGAGGGTGCAAGGGAAATTGGGACTGGAAACCTGGACTATGTGATAGATATTCAAACCAAGGATGAAATAGGGCATCTGGCAGTAGCCTTTAATAAGATGGCGAAGGATTTAAAGGAATCCCGTTATGAGCTTGAATGCTACAGCCGGACCTTGGAAGCAAAGGTTGATGAAAGAACAAATGAATTAAACCAGAATGTAACTGAACTTAAAGACGCTCGGGTTGCGGCGTTGAATCTGTTGGAGGATATGGATAATGCAAACAAGGAGCTTAATGAATCGTATTGGAAACTAAAGGAAGCAGATAAATTAAAGGATGAGTTTATGAATATTGCTGTACATGAATTAAAAACTCCTCTCGTGCCGATAATAGGCTACATCAGCATGATGCGGGATGGTAGTTTAGGTGAGTTGACTGAGGAAGAAGAAAAAAGCCTAGACATTATATCCCGTAACGTTGATCGGCTTAAGAAATTGATTGATGACATATTGGATATATCCAAACTTGAATCTGGGGCTATGAGATTTGAGATGAATGATGTCTCGGTTGTGGATGTTGTCAGGAATTCTGTGCAGGATATGCAATCTTATGCTGCTGGGAAGAAACTTACACTTAAAGCAGAGATTCAGGCAGATATTCCCTTAGTTCATGGGGACAAGAATCGTCTGATGCAGGTTTTGACTGATTTGATTGATAATGCCATAAAGTTCACAGAGAGTGGGGGTGTAGTTGTTGAGGCTAAACGGGTTGATGATGATGTTCTAGTGGGGGTGAGGGATACAGGCATTGGCATAGTTCAAAAAGACATCAGTAGATTGTTTGTTAAATTCCAGCAGATTGATTCCAGCTTAAGTAGGAGGTATGGTGGAACTGGTCTTGGTCTTGCTATATGTAAAAAAATAGTGGAGGCGCATGGTGGAAGGATTTGGGTGGAAAGCAAGTTGGGTGAGGGAAGTGTTTTTCAGTTCACCTTACCGCTTAAGAAAACAGCATCCTCAGCGTAATAATGTATTGGGTTGGTCAAATTGTGTAGATTTATTACTTAGATTAATTAATAAAACCATTTATTAATCTGATTTTGGTCAATATGGTGTTGAGGTACCTGAAGAATAGGAATTCGTTTATATTCTATGTCTCCTTTATATACTACTATACATGGCTGAAATCAAATCCATAAACATAGAACCTGATGGAATCTCTGTGAATCTGAAGATATCTGAGAGTGAGTATTCTCTGCTGGAGTCTCCAAAGAAAAATTTCCTTCTTCTGCCATCTGATTCAAGTGTGTTGGTGGAGTGGTTGACTACAGGCAGACTAGGAAACGGAAACAGGATAATGCTGCCAAACAAGATCATGAAAAAATATCATGTAGAAAAATTACACAAAAAGGTTCCTGCAAAGATATTTGAGATAAACGGCGGAAGGTTTCTTTTGATAAAATTGGAAGAAAACAAGCCAGGCATACCTGTTTTTGAGG
>JAUWTD010000061.1 GCA_030609775.1 Candidatus Altarchaeota archaeon | reverse complement strand
TTTTGTTTTGGTTTTTGTTTCTTTTGTTTTGGTTTTTGTTTCTTTTGTTTCAGTTTCTTTGGTTTTTGTTTTGGTTTTTTTGGGTTTTGTTTTTGTTTCTTTTGTTTTGGTTTTTGTTTCTTTTGTTTCAGTTTCTTTGGTTTTTTTGGGTTTAGATTCTTCTACTTTGTCGCTGGAATCTTCTTCTATGTTTTCTTCTATGGCTTTGGCAGATTCATCCACCCTTGGGATCACTGATATCTGATCTGGGAAAACAACGTCTGGTCGAACAATTTTGACTGTCACTCCGATGATTCCTGCTTTCAGGTAGGCTTGGGTTGAACCAACATCTACCAGTTTAAGGGAATCTCCTGCTTTCTTCATGTAGCCTTCGGCGTATTTTTCTGTTCTAGATCTTCCGCCTTTTCCAATAATTTTTCCAGAGAGTTTTATTTCAATGCCGCGCGCCCCAGAATACATAACTGCTCTAAGGGCCTTGTAGACGACACGTCTCCTGTTCATACCTCTCTCAAGTGCGATTGCGATCCTTCTTGCAACTATGTTGGGGTCAAGTGTGGGATTTTCTATTTTCTGGACGTCGATTGCAGGGTTGTCTATACCATACTTGCTTTTCAGGAGTTTTGTGATTTTGTTAATCCTCCGGCCTTTCTTTCCAATGACTAGCGGGGGTTTTTCTACATTAAGGATGATTCTTGTTGCTAGCGGGGTCTTCTGGATAATTATTCCTGAGTATCCTGTTCCACTTAACTCTTTCTTAAGGAAATTCTCTATTTCAGATCTGATCTTTCCCTCCTGGATGAAATGTTTTTCCATTGCCATTTTAATTATTCTAACTCCTCCACAACAGCCTGTACGTTTATCAGGTCTGTTCTCCATGTAGCATATCTGCCCTTAGGTTTCCTTCGTTTCCTTGAAATACCTTTTAAGGCTTGAATGTGGGATATAATAAGCCTTTCATTATCTAATCCCTTATAGTCTGCGTTAGCTTCAATGTTTTTTAACACGCTGAGTATTACTGATGCTGCTTTTTTAGGATATTTTGCAATATTATCTTTTCCAAGACCTCTTCTATGTCCTATTCCTTTGTTGAATTTCTTAAAGGGTATGGTCTTTTCAAGGGCTATCACCGCCTCCAGAAGATTCATAGCTTCTGAAAGTTTCATACCTCTAACTTTATCGCATATGACTACTGCATGCTTAAAAGATATGTTGAAGTCTCTGCCCATACCTTTTATTGCTTTAGCATCGTTGACTGGTGTCATAGAGTAGTTTAATCTCATCTTATTTTATCGGTACAAACAATGATGATCTTGTTGCTCCAACACCTGGTGCATTATGTCTCACCGGCTTTCTTGATAATGCGAATTCACCCAGATAATGACCTATCATCTCAGGCATTACTTCAACCCTCAGAAATTCCTTTCCATTATATACTCCCATTTCAAGACCAACCATTTCAGGTAGAATCGGCATATTTCTGCAGTGTGTTTTCACTGGCTTAAGTCTTTCACCTGCTTTCACAGACCTCTGGGTTGCCCTGACTTCCATAATCAATTTTTTCTGTTGATCAGTAAAACCTTTAAGCAGAGTTCTTCTTATCCTTGACGGCATAATCTCAACTAACTTGTCCATTGACATAACCTTTAATTCATCAATTGTAAAGCCCTTATATTTGAAAATTTTTTTTGCCATTTCAAGATAACTTAACGTTTCCTCCTACCTGTTCTCTTGGGTGCAATGTGGCCCACCTTTGCGCCGGGGGGTGTATTACGGGCAACCGCCGGTTTATTATGTGGATTCCTGCCTCCTCCATGGGGGTGATCACAGGCGTTCATTGCATTGCCACTCACAATCGGGTAAAGCTTGCTCTTTGCCTTACTGGCATAATATGCTTGACCTGCGTGTGCCATCGGTTTGTCTTTTCTGCCTCCGCCAGACACTCTGCCAACTGTTGCCCTTGATTTACTGTTTACCGTAATTATCTTCTTTGATGGTAATCTGATATATGTGTGTCCTGCATCTTGTTCATGGGAGATTATGGATGCTGCCGTACCTGCAGACCTAACTAATTTCCCTCCGTCTCCTGGTCGCAACTCAAGATTATAAATGAATGTTCCTTCATCCATTTTACCGACCGGGAGAACATTTCCGTTATCAACACTTACATTCTCTCCGATTTCAATCCACTGTCCTACTCTCACACCTTCAGGTGCGATCATATATTTCTCATCAAAGTTTTCGAACAGGATCTTGGCTAAGGGGGCGTTTCTTCCCTGATCATGAACCAAGTCGATTATTTGGCCTCCTATTTTATCCTTAAACACGCCTTTGTTTAAAGGATACTTGGCATCAGAGGTAAATCTATGGGATGGTGATCTATATCTTGGGGTTCCACGTCCCCTCCGTTGAGTTATAAGTCTTTTACCCATTTTATAAGACTCCGAAGTGTGATGTAATCTCCTCTGCTGAATACTTCAAATCTAACCTGATGTGTGCTTTTTTCTTACCCTTTGAGGTTATCATGACATTTGTATTCAAGACCTTCACATTATACAGGGATTCAACTGCATCATTAATATCTTTCTTTGTGGCATCCTTGCTTACTATGAATGTTAATTTATTCTCTTTTTCCCGGAGTATTGTTGCCTTTTCACCCATCAGGGGATACAAAAGAACCTTATAGGGGTCCATTTTCAATACCTCCTATATTATTTAATGCAGATTCGGTCCATAATGTCAGTCTGCCTGAATGCGTTCCGGGAGCCAGAAGCTCGACATCAAGTTCATCTATCTGTGCAATATCCACTCCGAGAATGTTTTTTACTCCTGATTTGATACCTGAATCTTTGTTGATAATTATTAGGACACTTTTCTTTTTTTTGTGTTTTCTGCCTCTTAACTTCCCTTTTCCTGCTCGAATCTTTTTTTCATCCGCCCTCTCAAGATCATCATGTAATCCAAGAGACGTGAGTGTTTTTATAACATCTTTTGTCTTATTGAGTTTCTCTATTTTATCCTCTACAACCAAGGGAACCTCAAGCACATTGTCTATTATGTGTCCCCTTTGGGTTATGAGCTCTCTGTTTGCTGTTGCAGATATTGCTGACTTTAATGCGAGCAGATACTCTTTCCTATTGATCTTCTTAAACCAGTCTTTGCCCTTTGGCGGATGAGCTCTCCTACCTCCGACAGATTGAGGGATCCTTCTCACTTTACCAAGGCCTCCTCCGCCTGGCTTTTCTCTTGGCAGCCTGGATATGCCTCTATTTATTGTCTGCCTGAATCCACTTCTTCTGCCAAAGTATTCTGCGCTTGTTTGCATACCTGCACGCAGGGATGAAGAATGGGATTCTCTCTTGTCTGCTTGTAAGGCAACAACTGCTCTCTGGATTATGTCTGGCCGATACTCTACATTAAATACTCCTGGCAAATCCATTGTCCCCTTAACCTTACCTTCTAATGAATAAATATTAACCATTTACCTTTCAGACCCCTTGTTTTGATGAAAGATTTATATGTGTGATCTCGAAATTTGGCTCACCTTGTGGACGCCTTGGCTGCGTTAATCTTATCAGCCTCTTTGTTGATCCAGGTACGGAACCCCTGATAAGAAGATAACTGTTCTTTACAGGACCATAACGCAGAAACCCTCCGGCAGGTGTCACATCTTTTCCTTCTTTACCTACTTGAAGAATAATCTTGTTATATTCTGTTCGATTATGGTACCCCATCTGACCAGGTAACGGCTCTCTCCACATCTTTCTTGTCGGAGTCCATGCGCCACCACTTCCAATATGTCGCCTGCCCTTCCCGGCCTTCCTCGGCTGAATCCTTACACCATATCTTTTAACTACTCCCTGGAAACCCTTGCCTTTTGTAACAGCTACAACATCAACAAGAGAATTTTCCTTAAAAACGTCTTCAACGTTAATTTCCATCCCCAAAAGATTCTTTGCATATTCAAATTTTTCAGAGACATCTCCTCCTAACGCTATTTCCATTACATCAACTGTCTTTTTAGGAATAGATGTAAGCTTAGATTGGACTCCTATAATAAGGCGTATATCCGAGACCTTATCAAGTTTCTCCTTTAATTCAGAGATCTTTTTATCAGGATTCCTCTCCTTGGGAAGTGTTGCTTTTATATTCATATCTGCAGGAATATTCTTAGCCCAGATCTCTGAGACAGTTTCTTTGCATAAATAACCTTTTCTGTATGCTCTTATAGCTAAAACCCATAAGGGGGGTGTCTCTACCACGGTCACAGGCAGGAATACTTCCATTCCTGAAGTGGAGCTATTCTTTCTATCATCTACTGCTAAAACATTTGTCATCCCCGCTTTATAGCCTGCGAAACCAAGGAGGCCAACCTCATCTGAAGAAACCCAAGACTTTATCTTTGGTGTTTCCTTTTTTGCCCTTTTCCGTGGCTTATATGCTAACGAACCCGCTCGGGGTTTACTATGTTTCGCCATTTTTTATGTTAAACATGCGTATGTCTGCGTATGTGGGTGATATGTATGATGGTAATCGGTGAGTAAATTACTGGGAATGTAAAGAATATAAATGGACTAAATTAGTGGTGCAATAATTACGAATAGAATAATCTTATGCAACCCCAAGCCGAGAATTTATTCTAACTAAAAAAATAGAATACAACACTAGAATAATAGAAATTAATACTTAAAAAGGAATCACATAAAGTATTATATCGTAGCCTGAAAGTATGTAAGGATTTATTAATGCATAATCTCATATTTAAATTCCAAAATTGGCGCCGATGAAAATTCATCAGGTATGAATTTGGAGGTAATGGAAAAATGGCTTATGCAAAATTTGAAGTATCAAAGGAAGTCGCTGACATGGCATTGGATGCCCTTGAAAGTGCAAGGGATACCGGGAAAATAAGGAAGGGAACAAATGAGGTTACGAAGGCGGTTGAGAGAGGAATCGCAAAGCTTGTTTTAATCGGAAATGATGTGAATCCACCTGAGATCGTTATGCATATTCCTATGATATGTGAGGAGAAGAAAATACCTTACCTGTTTATATCAAAAGCAGATATTGGTGACGCAGTTGGCATACATGTCCCGTCCGCTGCTTCATGCATTGTAGAGGCGGGGAAGGCAAAAGAGATTATTGCCAACGTAGTAGAAAAGCTAAAAGAGATAAAGAAATAAAATGGTCGCAGCGCAGGTTGTCAAGATTATTGGAAGAACCGGAATCTATGGGGAGGTGATTCAGGTTATGTGCAAGATCCTTGAAGGAGTAAACAAAGGCAGGGTCATAAGAAGGAATGTAAGGTCACCTGTTCAACAAGATGATATAATTGACCTAAGGGAAGCGGAAAGAGAAGCAAGACCCTTAACGAAATAAAAAAAAATGGAATGTAGTTTTTGTGGTGACGAAATAGAGAAAGGAACAGAGAAAATTTGTGTCACAAAGAAGGGCAAGGCTTCATATTTTTGCTCGAGCAAATGTGAGAAAAATCTCTTGAAGTTAGGTAGAAAACCAAGGAAGACTAGGTGGACGAAGGCATATATGGCAGATAAAGCCATACGCTTAAGATCCATTGCTCACAAGGAAGAAAAAGGCGGAAAGGCAGAGAAAAGGCAAGGAAAAACAGAAACAAAAGAAACCAAGAAAACAAAAACAAAGGCAGAGACTAAGCCAACTGCGAAGGAGACTAAGCCAACTGCGAAGGAGACTAAGCCAACTGCGAAGATAACTGCAAAAAAAGAAACCAAGAAAGCAAAAACAAAAACCAAGCCAAAATCAAAGAAGATAACAAAATCCAAATCCAAGAAAAAATGAGGTCGTTAATACTTTTAAAACCCTGGGCGGTTTCAAGGGGGTTGGTTGGTGAAATATTAAGTAGATTCGAGCGGAGGGGGATAAAGCTTGCAGGATTAAAGCTTGTTCATGTTAACAGAGAAAAAGCAGAGAAATTATATTTGGTGCACAAGGATAAGGAATTCTATGAGGGGTTGATAACTCATATCACTTCATCACCGGTAGTTGCTGGTGTTTTGGATGTGCCCTTTGATGATCCTGACGGTGCTGTATCATTAATACGCAAGATCATAGGTGCAACCGATCCTGCAAAAGCAGAGGTGGGAACTATAAGAGGGGACTATGGTTTAAGGATAGACCGGAACGTCATCCACGCTTCAGATTCACCGAAGTCTGCAGAATATGAGATACCTATATTCTTTAATGGAGATGAATTAGTAAATTATTAAAAATGGCAACAGTATATGAGATACCCTCGGATGTTATGATTAATGAGGTTGCTCTTGATTTAAGGGATAAAAACAGGCTGAAAATGCCCGATTGGGCGAAATCCGTCAAGACCGGAGTCCATAAGGAGAAGGCTCCAGAGGACGATAATTGGTGGTGGATTAGAGCTGCTTCAATACTCAGAAAGATATATTTTAACGGTCCGGTGGGGGTGCAGAGACTAAGAACTGTTTACGGCGGTAAAAAGAACCGGGGTGTTAAACCTGAAAAATTCTGTCGCGCAGGCGGAAAAAACATCAGAGTAATCCTGCAAGAGTTTGATCGGTTAGGTTTCACAGAAAAGATTAACCGAACGGGTCGGAAGATCACACCTAAAGGACAATCTTATCTTGACAAGATCGCAACTGAATTAACCAAAAAAACTAAACAAATCTGAAATGTCCGATGAACTTGAACGTCTTAAACTGGAGCGTATGAACCAGTTAATGGCACAACAAAGGATTAACGGTACTCAAGGACAAGAAGCGATGCAGCAGCAGATGCAGGCTGCTGAAGCAGAAAAACAGATAAAAGCCATCATAAATAATATATTGACTCCTCAAGCTAGGGAGCGGCTTGCAAACATACGGTTGGTGAATCCTCAGTTTGCAAGACAGATAGAGATCATTTTGATTCAATTATATCAGGCAGGTAAACTGCCTAATCAACTTACTGATGCGCAATTAAAGGATATATTAAGGAAAGTAAAGGGACAAAGAAAAGAGATAAATATAAAACGGATTTAATTGTTGTTTTGTTTGTCCTCTATAACTTCCTCGAAGTTCTCTGTGTTCGCGTCAAAGTTCTCTGTGTTCGCGTCAACGTCGCTGTTTCCTTCAGTGTCTTCAAACTCGTAACCAAATCCATCTATTTCCTCTTCCTCTTCACTGTCTTCCCCTTTTTTCTTCTTTGACATAATCATGCCAAAAATCAGGATAAATATTGCAAGGAAGATTATCGCCCATGTAGTGTATTCTACACCAAAGAGGGTATTAGCTCTAAGATCCCTATTATCCTCACTTAATGCAGTTATAACTATATCTTTTTCTGCAACAATTGTCTGAAGATCACTTTTCTTTTTGTGTAGGTTGATGATGATGTCATCCATGTTTTCAAGGTCCACTCTGTTTTGACCGATAATAATTCGTAATTCATCCATCTCCAAACTCTCGTCAGGTCTCTGGGTGGAACTCCTAAGCCAGTCTATTATGTTGGTTCCAAACCTTAGGTTATCATACCTGTATCTTGAAGTGTCCAGATTACTGTTTATTAACATATCTGCGTCACTTAGAAGTAAAACAAGTCCGTTGCCCACTATTGAAGCCGCTACAATGGGTGGCTTGCTTCCCTTTGGAAATGTGGGGGATTTTGGAGAATACGTATCCCAGTCACCGCTTACAACAACCTTAGCATCTCCTGATACCTGGATTCCGTTGCCTCCAAAAAAAGCCAATGAATTCACTCCCTGGATAAGTAATCTCGTTGAAGGGTCTTGTTTCTCTATCTTTACTGTAACAAAATTTGTTTTATCTGATATTATAGCACCTGATACTGAATCCAATATGAAGCTGGTTTCATCCTCTAATGTTCCGCCTTCATCGATTTTCATGCCAAAGGGTATAGTGATCTGGTTAGCAGCTGAGGTGCCGCCGCCTGCTATGAATAGACCTTTCCCGTCTTGCATTACAAACTC
>JAUWTD010000024.1 GCA_030609775.1 Candidatus Altarchaeota archaeon | reverse complement strand
CAATCCCGATAATTTTTTCTTTTTTTTCTGCCATTTTTTCGTTTTTCACCTATTTTTTTTTCAATGTTTTTTTCGCAATCTTTACCTTTGAATGTCTTATGACCTTGTCTTTGAGCATGTATCCTTTCTGCAGTTCCTCTATGATGGTTCCGTCTTCTTTATCTGATTCCTCATGCAATAGGGCTTCATGATAGAATGGATCGATTTTTTTCCCGGCTGCATCTATTCGCCTAAGCCCGTTATCTACAAGAATTTTCTCAAGTTGCTTATATATCATATTAATTCCTTCGGATGCCTTCTCCTCCTTTATCAACGGTAGGGCGCGCTCGAAGTTGTCTAGCACCTCAAGCAACTGGGCGATAAGCTGTTCATTAGACAGCCTGATGAATGCTGTCTTCTCTTTCTCTAAATGTTTCCTATAGTTCTCGAAATCAGCCCTAAGCCGCAGAATATCTTCTTCTTTTTGCTTCAAATCCGCTTCCAACTCTTTCGTTGACTTACGCTTAACTTTCTTGTGTTTATCCATAGAAAAAATCCACCCTTTTATATTTATATGATAGGAATAGAAGCCATATATAATAAGGCTTTAAACATTAAAAATCAAGGATATTTCATTCTCCCTTGATTGCTTACACTTTTGATGAAAAAATAACAAAGATGAATGTTTTACTCTCAATTAAACCAAAATATGTAGAGCAGATAGTAAACGGAAACAAGAGATATGAGTTTAGGAAAACTTTATTCAAAAAAGAAACAAAGCACGCATTCATTCTTCTTATCTCTCTATCCTATCCCTCTAGAACAACCATCCGCTTTTCTTTTTCGTATTTTTCTTTTTTCCGGCGTCGCTTCTCTTCTTTCTCCCTTTACCTGATTTTGTCCTCGCCCGCGGTTCTTTACCTACGTGAGGAACAGATTTACCTGCTCGTCTATATGCCATCTTTAATCACCTCCCGAATCTTGATTAATGCTCTTAGCATTTTAGATTAAACAAACCCCCGAAAGCTTTTTCTCCTAATTGACTTAGTTTTTTTCTTTGTGGATGTTTTCTTTCTCTTAGTTGTTTTCTTAGTTGAGGTTTTGCTTTTGGACTTTCTTTTAGTCGTCTTTCTCTTGGTTGGTTTCGTAGTTGAAGTTTTCTTCCTAGTGATTTTCTTAGTAGGTGTTTTTTCCTCAGTTGATGTCTTGCTTTTAACAGTGAAATGTTTTTTCTTGAATGATTCTATAGTCGTTCTAGCCCCCATAGACCGATTACATGTTCTGCAAACTGGGCGAAGATTATTTACATTCCATTTTCCACCTGCTTTATGTGACCTATTATGCCCCACCTCAAAATTCAGATAATCAATATCCCTGCCACAAACATAGCATTTACCGCGCACATTGTGTCCGCTGTACTTTAACCAAACAGCTTCTGTCACGGCCTTCGTGCATGGTGTCCGCCTTTTAGGAGTAGAATCAGAACCAAAATTGAATAATGATACCATCATAATACCCATATAACAAATATATAGAATAATTCCTTAAAAGAAATGTTTAAACATTCAAGCCACGTTTTATAGTTTCTCGTGCGGAAGTTATAATTTATTATTTATTTAGGATGGATTTATCTCTTTTTGATTCCCGGATTTTTGGTTTGTATAGTAGTAATTCTCAGCGTGTTCGGCGTTTGTCTGAGCGTTGGTTTGGTGAAGAGATGTTTTGTCCTGCCTGCAATTCGGATGAGCTTGACTCCTTTAAACCTAATCATCCTGTTGCTGACTTCTATTGTCCTGGATGTGGGGAAGAATATCAACTTAAGAGCCAGAAGACTGGTTTCGGAAGAAGGATTCTGGACGGCGCATATTCGACGATGATTAACGCCATCCACAATGAAACCCAACCCAATTTCTTCCTCCTACAATATGATCCACTGCAATGGACTGTATCTAATCTGCTGATTATCCCTAAATTCTTTTTCACGGAATCAGTTATAGAACAAAGAAAACCCTTATCAGGGAAGGCTCGCCGGGCCGGTTGGGTTGGCTGCAACATACTCTTATCTGAAATACCCTTAGATGGCAGGATTCCTGTAGTTAAAGATTTTCATATACAAGACAATGAAAAAGTAAGATCCTATTGGAAACGAGTATCCTTCCTCAGCGAAAAAAAGAGCACAGAAAGATCATGGATTGTTGACATAATGCATTGCATAGAAGAATTAAATAAAGAATCATTCACACTAGACGAGATTTACACCTTCGAAGAATACTTAAGCAAACACCACCCCAACAACAGGAACATAAAACCAAAAATAAGACAACAACTACAATACCTCCGAGATAAAAAATATCTAAGATTCCAAGGAAAGGGAAGATACCAACTAAAAAAGTAAATCATTTAGCCCGTTTTCTTGTATTGTTATATCACCCACATCCAAAACACCGCCCCCGCCACAATTGGCATCCGTATGCATTCTATTAATTTTTGGGGCATACTGTTTTACTGGGGTTTTCTATGGATTCCTTTGTATGCACAAAATGTAATTTTATGCACAAGAATCATGCGTATAATCTATAACTGTGAATGATTTTTCTCTTTTAGACCTGAAGTTATTTCTTCCTCTTTTTCTTGAATCGGAACAGGGACCATCTATTCAGGTCAAGCAAGTCAGCCATAAACTTATCCGGTAAAGACTCTATGCGGGTATTGTAGGTGATCACGGAATCATTATAGAATTCTCGTCTGTCAGCTATTTCATTCTCTAATTCGGTTATCCTCTCCTGTAGGCGGATAAAATATTTATCTGCTTTTAAATCCGGGTACTTTTCAGCAACAGCATAGAAGTTATTTAACGCTTTTTCTGTCAGGTCATCTGATTTCACCTTACCTGCCACCGTCCTTGCCTTAAGGTATGCTGACCGTGCCTCACTTATATTAGATAAAACCTCGCGCTCATATTTCATATATCCCTTAGCCACCCTGGCCAAGTTGGGTATCTCATCACATCTCTGCTTCAACAAAACATCAATATTCGACCAAGACTTCTTTATGTTATTTCTCAACCTCATTAATCTATTGTATGTGCCCACCATCTGGTATGCTCCCACCAAAAAAAGAAGAGAAAACGCAAATAACAAAATAAGCAGGATAGGTGAAGTCATCTTAATTTTTTTTCTAAAGCATATTAGTAAACCATGCAATATAAATTAGGGAGGCCACTATGAGAAATAAACCCCCTACTATGCCAATTACTATGCCTGAGTCCAGTAGGTTAACTAGTTCCTTTTCTGGTCTGCTTGAAATAATAAATGGATTATTTGAATCACCCTTACTTATCATCACCTTCTCATGTCCCTTACTTGATTTCTTCTTATGTGGATTTTTCCCTGCGTTGCCTAACACGTAGTATGTCTTATTTGGCAAGATAAGATACTCCCAGCAATCATAATATACTGGGCCGCTGTTTGTCGATACGGTCTCTTTAAAATAAAATGCCTCTGCCTTATACATTCTAATATCTGCATTCCACGGATCCACCAGGACCTTGCCTGTTCTATCATTGATATAGAAAGGCACACCCAGTTTCTGTTTTCCTTGATTTACGCCTCCTTGTTTTCTAACAATAGTATAAGCGAAACACTCAATTTTCGAATAAGGTGCCTCCAAGGTATTCACATACTTTTCTGCCACACCATAAACCTCTACCATGCCCATAGCAATAGACCTTACCTTTGATCTTGGAATATCCTCTATCCAGGTTTTTTTCTTAATCAAAGAAAACACCCTAATAAACAAACCTAAACCAATAAAAAAGGCAATATAGCTGCCTATATACAAATAAATATTAAATCCAATTCCTAATCCTCTCATTTTGGCCTGGAGATATATTAAGGTAGTTGATAGGTCTCTCATAGTCTAATGCCGTATGTAATGAATTAATAAGTTAATCATCTGAGTTATACATTCTATTTATTATTTCACCTTCAACATATTAATCCAATACTCCTGCTTGGTGGCGGCTGTAGTCGCTTCCTGTTAATCTAGTGGTCTGTTATATTTTCTTGTGTCCCTATTTGTATTAATGGATGAATTTGATTTGGGTGTGCTTGCAAAGTATCCTTTCCTAAGTGAGGCCAAGGAGTATGTTGCGTCACTGAATCTTACGTTGGTGCAGATAAGTGATCATCCGGTGTATTCTTCGGCGGTTGAATTAGGCCGGGTGAGGGTTTCTGGTGCGCTTTCAGGAGACATTAAAACAGATTTATCCGGTAAAATCCCCCAGGAATTAACGCTTCTATCCTATGTGATAGCAAGAATCCTAGTGAACGCAACCAAAAACCCGAACATAATCTCCCGGTATGCGAAATCTGAGGCACATAACGCCTATGTCTTCCTGAGAAAAGAATCAGCCACTGTATTAGATAAAGTAAGTAAAGACCTGGGCGTTGGTTTTAATGTGGGTCGAATGGATTTCACACAGTATCTTGCCCTTACCCGGGACCTGGCCTCTGACTCGAAGTGGAAGCTTGTGAATCGGGTGATGGAAAACGGCGAGGTTTTAATAAAAAACAAAACCGAGGCACTTGAATTGTTAAGGGAAGCAGTCAAGGGCCGGATAATGGCGCCCATAGACACCCGGAACATACCTGAAAGCTTTAAGGTCATAGCGGAACAATTCAAAAACGAGTACACTGATTCCACCGTAGAAATACAGTTTAAGGAACTTAACCTGGATGCGGTGCCTCCCTGCATCACTAAGATTCTATCATCCCTCAAATCCGGGAGTGCATCTCACTTGCATATGTTTATTCTTGGAACCTTTTTTATGGGTGTGGGCCTTGATATAGAGGGTGTGTTGAAGGTGTTTTCGGTGTCGCCGAAGTTTGATGCAGAGAAGACGAGGTATCAGCTTGGGTTTCTTTCAGGGGAGAAGGGGGCGACACAATATAAGTGTCCTGCATGTGTGAAGATAAAATCCTATGGTTTCTGTGTTTCAGATTGCGGTATAAAGCATCCGCTCCAATACTATAAATACCACAAAAATGATGCACGTAATATAAAAAACAAGAAAACAAAATAGTAGTTATTAAAACAGATCATGGAAATAGATGTATTACAGATGTTGGAAGGGTATGAGGGATTGGCCTTTAAGGTTGTGGTCAGTGTCGTCGTATTTGTTTTAGCGAAATTTTTTGTTAAATACATTAAACCTGCAGTAAAAGGATTTGATAAACGGGTTGAAACAATCGAGTTATCTGAACATAATCTGGTGCTCATATCCCAGGTTATAAAATACCTGACCTATATTGTGGCATTGGCTGTGGTATTAACCATCTTCGGGATGACTGAAGCCCTATACACCTTGCTTACAGGTGGGGCGATCCTTGGTTTTGGAGTGGGTTATGCTTCAAAGGATATAATCTCTAATATGTTGTCGGGTATTATTGTTGCAATAGATAAACCCTTCAAGATAGGGGATGATGTAGAGGTCGGCGGGATACGCGGAACAGTTAAAGTCATTGCGTTTCGGACAACAAGATTACAGACCCCTGAAGATGTCTTAGTTGAGGTGCCTAACTCCTTGATAACATCTAAGCCGATAAAGAACTACACCCGGAAATAATTTTAATATTTTGGTTTTTTATGTTTACCTATTTGGTCTAGGTTATCTATTCTCCGGTATGTTGGCGGGTGAGTGGACATGAATTCATCCATCCGGTGGAATATGCACCGGATTTCGCGTCGCATGGCATGTTGTAGTTCATGTCCGTCGAGTCGGCCGTCTTTGTCTAGGTCGTATTCTTTTAGCATGGCAAGCTCTATTTCGTGTTTGTCCAGTACTCCGTTTCCGTCTAGATCGTATTGTTTTTTGTTTTCCAGTATCCTGTATATCTCTTTTTTGGCAAGCATCTGGTCTTCTATGCAAAATAATCTGAGGGGGTTTACGTGTTCTTTTTCTAAGGCAAGCCCGTAGGATATTTTTGCTAAAGCCACCTCAAGGTCGTGGGGGTCGGTAATTGTCGCAGCAAAAGAATCTGCATAGTATTCTCTTAGCCTGCTCAGCCACAAAAGAAAAATATTTGTTATAAAGTATGCAACATGGAAGACTAATGCAGCAAAATAGAACATAACTGCAAAAGGTATGCTTGTCAGTCTGCCGTCCAGTGATTCCTCGGCGGAGTTAAAGAGATTGTATGAAAGATTCTGTAGGATGAGTGGTCCGATAGATGCTAAAGTAAGTATGCTGCAATCATATCTTTTTATGTGTCCCAGTTCGTGGGCTATCACCGCTGCAAGCTCTTCCTTCTCTAATTGCATAATCAAGCCGGTATGCAGCACCAATGTTGAGGTTAGGGGTGTTCGGCCGAAGACGAAGGCATTGGGTTCATCGCTTTTCTTGAGTGCTATCCGGGGTTTGCGGACGCCGGCCTGCTTGGATAATTCCGAAACCAAGGATTCAAGCCAGGGTATCTCGTCTTTTTTAAGGTACTGGAATCTAAGGGTGCCTTTAACGATTCGCGGAGCCATAAACCACTGCAAGAAAACAAACACAAGAAATATCTTTATCGTTAAATCAAAGGATAAACTAAGCAGCCCAGCTATTAAGAAGACTGCAATAAAGCTTATGCTAAGAGAAGATATCAAAGTAAAAAACATCAAAAGATTTAATTTAAGCAAATTTTTCATTGTCCTAAATCTGTGAGGTGGACCCTAATCAGACGGTGCCCCATTTTTGTATGGCTAAGTTTAGTTCAGCATGTGTTTTTGCATATTCTTTTAATGGAATTTTTTGCATGGTTGCGTCAAGTGCCTGTCTCATCGCTACTGCTCCCTTTTGTGTTCCCTCGGGGTGGCCGTGCACTCCGCCTCCTGCCTGGATGATGACGTCTCCTCCCATTATGTCAACGAGGGGAGGAATGTGTCCGGGGTGCAGTCCACCGGAGCTAACCGGAAACGTAGTCTTTAATCCATAGAGGTCGCCTACGATGGCGTCCCTTATCTGGGTCACCTCTCTTCGGCCTCCTTCCATCTTGCCTACGGCTGTGCCGATGTGTATCTGGTCTACGCCGATTATTCTTGCAAGCTTGGCAAGCACCAGCATCGATATCCCCTGTTTTTTGTTTCTTGTGAAGGCTGCATGCATTGCCCGATGCGCGTGAATCACTAACCCGGGATTTTTTTCTCTGATAGACTGCAGCCCAGAGAATCCAACCGTTACGATATCTACCATAATGTATCTTCCGTTGTTTTCTTTGACAAAGTGCGCCCTCCGCACCATTTCATCTGTTTCAGCTGAGATGTTGGGCATATATATTTTTTTTTCGCCGGTTTCTTCTTCGGCTTGGTCTCTCATCTTAAGTGTTTCAATTATCCTTTCCTTGAAGGGATTAAATGCCTGATTAGTCAGGTTTTCATCATCTTTGACAATATCGCAGCCGCCTACCCATGACTCATAGGCTACCTCTGCATGTTTTTTATAGCCTAACCCCAGTTTAGGCTTTACTATTGTGCCCACAAGGGGCCGGTTCTTGACATCTAAAAGTTTCCTTATGCCCTCGATACCGTAGAGGGGTCCCTGGAAAGACTTTACAAGATTTTCAGGTAATTCTATGTCGATAAGCCTTAGGTTGTCCACAGCCTTCATGCCAAATATGTTTCCAGCTACGCTGCTAAGTATCTGCGGCATATTATTTGGCTCAAATAATTCAGAAGGATAAGCAAGCAAAACCTCACCTGATCCCTTATCTATTCTAAAGACATGGGGTCCAAGTCTTTCAAATATCCCCTGCTCCATCGTGGATACGTCAGTCCACGTCCCGATAGATGACTCGGCTGCAATATCCTCGCATGCATCCTCAATTGAGTGGTTTCCATGTGGTTCGACAAAGAATTTACATACTAAATCATTTCCGGTTGGATTATACTCTAAATCTATGTAAGTCATCTTGATACCTTTTTTTTTACAGTACGCCCTTTGTTGAGGGTACATCATCTCCAGTAACCCTTGTAGCATCATATAGTGCTTTTGCAAGCGCCTTAAAGCAGCTTTCGATCTTGTGGTGGTCGTTTTCTCCTTCAACCCGGAGGTGTAGATTGAATCTTCCGTTTAATGCAAGGGATTCAAAAAAATGCGGCAGAACCTCTTTTGATACGTCTCCGAGTTTAGCATCCTTGAACTCAGAGAAGATTATATTTATCTTCGCATATCCTCTGCCTGATAAGTCCAGGGCAGCATGGGAGAGGGATTCATCCAAGGGAACCGAAGCACACCCCATCCGCACTATGCCTTTCTTGTCTCCGAGGGCCTGGTCTATCACCTGTCCCAGGCATATTCCCAAGTCCTCTACGAGGTGGTGGTCGTCGACTTCGATGTCTCCTTTTGCTTTTATTTTTAGATTAAATCGTGAATGTTTAGAAAAATTTTCCAGCATATGGTTCATGAAATTCAGCGGCGTATCAATCTCTGAACGTCCGCAGCCATCCAAATCCAATTCAACACTAATCTGGGTCTCCTTGGTTTCCCTCTTAACACTTGCAGTTCTCATCTTAGGTATATACTTATTAGATAAGGTAATCATTTAAGTTGTTTGTTAAATGAGTTTATTGCTTCTGCAGTATTTTTTAAAAGCTGGGATGCACCCTCTTGGCTGGGCCAGGCGCCGAGTCCGCAGTCGGGTCCAGCGTAGGTTATCCGGTCACCAAATAACCCGTATGCTCTCTTCAGTCTTTTTTCAATTATTCTCTCTGATTCCATCTCATTTATTGGTTTTACTATGTTGTCGCCTGCATCTGTCCCGGTTGTGTCTCTATAATCTGCGAGTAGACTGTATATGTTTGTGCGACTGATTCCTACGCGCAGGAATTTATCATATGATTCAAGGTCTTCTCGGCTGATTTCGTTTAATGCGCCGGGGTTTTCAGCAGATTCTATGCCGACGATGCTAATTCCTTCGACCTCATAGATTAAGTCAACACTCATAGAAGAATGTAAGTGGATTTGTGTATCTACGTTATGTGCTGTTTTTGTGGTGGTTTCTAGTGCAGTTATCAATTCACCTCGGTCTACGTTGATGTGGGGGTTCAGTCCAAGGGAGGGTTCATCGATGCATATTGTCTTAGTTTTCAAATATTTTTTGTTTATGATTGAGTTTTCAACGAAACGTGAAACAGACTTTGCAAGATTT
Organism: Candidatus Altarchaeota archaeon; assembly: GCA_030609775.1. Classification (GTDB taxonomy): domain Archaea; phylum Altiarchaeota; class Altiarchaeia; order IMC4; family QMZM01; genus JAUWTD01. Next base: position 10,160 of record JAUWTD010000024.1, on the reverse strand, counting down.
TGAAGTAGGTCGCCTTGAACCTGTGCTCCGACCTTCCCAAGGTAAAGCTCTAGTGGGCCGGTGACGCAGACTCTCAACTCTAATGGGCTGCCTTCTTTTTCGTAGTGTCTTTTTGCAACGTCGTATATGGAATAAATTTCAGGTATTTTTGCATACTCTTTTTGCACAACCCATGGTTCCTCTGGCTCATAAAAGGATTCGACTAATGTAAAAAAACCCGATATTATGTCTTGGATCTGCGGGAAATTAGGTCTCATGATTCTGGCATCGACCTTTTTTTGCATGATTTCTGATGCAACCTTGTCAAATTCTTCAATCTCGGATTCGGATGCCTCTTTTTGAACTATCCTTAATCCAATATCCTGGAGCGACGTCTTATCAATTCCCGGGGGCAGAGGATAGCTTCCCACATCATCTGATATAATGCTCATATTAGTTAATTATTTAGGTTATGCAGGTTTAATAGGGTATTATTGTAAAATAGTAAACAGGATGGGTAAGAAGATTTTTTTGTTGTTGGTTTTGGTTTTTTTTATGGTTTCTGTTGAGGCCTTAAAGGTGGGTGTAGTTGTTGAGTTCCCCAATGAGGCAGTTTTTATGGAGTGTGTTGAAGTAGAACGAAGCGCGGATGCTTATACTGTGTTGCAGGAAACAAATCTTCCGGTGACTTGGACAATCCATCCAATATATGGTCATGGATTATGTGCTATATTTGATATAGGTTGCCTGGAAACTGGTTGCGTATGCAAAAGCAGGTACTGGAATTTTTATGTTATGCGAAATGATTTGTCTTGGGTTCGTTCTCCTGTTGGATTCGATGGAGGGTCTTCGTGTAGAGAGCATTATTGTGCCTGGGACGGAGACGTTTTAGGGTTTACTTTTGATAGCGTTGGCGGGAAACCAAAGGAAATCATATTCGAGGACATATGCCCTATTGCTGATGCAGAATCAGGTGATGTAAAGATTGATAAACCCGATATAATCGGTAATGTTGTGGGTTTCCCGAAAAAGAATGCAGGCTTTATCTCCGCTATCCTGATCATTTTTCTTTTGGTTGCCTATTTTGTCCATAAACCTTGGGAGTATATCTAAGAGTATATTTAATCTATTTTTTCTTAAATCATTAATCTAGGTGGAAAAAAAATATGGTTGAGCGTGTAGGTATTTTGGTTGTAAGCTATGGTTCAAGGGCTGTTTCAATGGTTGATGCGTTTTCTAGGAGTGGAAACTATGATGTAGAACTCTATATTGCAGATAAACAAAAGAATCCGTTTAATCTGGAGAAGGCGGCGGCTCATCAGGTGATACCTGACCTTGATGTTGGGAAAATTGTTGATTTTGCGCGCAGATACGCTGATCGCATAGATTTTGGTATATGTGGTCCGGAGGGTCCGATAATAGATGGTGTCCGGGACCGCATGGAAGAGATGGACATTCCTATGGTTTGCCCGACAAAAGAATATGCGCTTGAGGTAAGTAAGGTCAATCAAAGGATTCTTTTAGATGAGTGTTGTCCTGAGACTAATCCCCGGTTCAAGGTTTTCAGAAAAGAGGATTATTCAAGTACCCTGGAGATCAAAAAAGCGGTCTGGAAGTGGCTTGATGTATTAAATAATCAGGCCGTGGTGAAACCTGACCGCCCGGGATATGGTAAAGGGGTTGGTGTCTGGGGGGATCATTTCCGGGTACGGAGTGAATTATTTGATCATTTCATGACCATATTTAATGATGATTCGGTCATAATAGAGGAGAAAATAGATGGAGAAGAATCCTCGTTTCAGTGTTTCTGTGACGGAAAACGATTAATTGCCTTACCTGAGACACGGGACTATAAACGGGCTTTTGAAGATGACGTAGGACCCAATACCGGGGGTATGGGCTGCTATAAGGACTACGGTGGCTGTCTTCCGTTTCTTTCAGAAAAAGACCGGGAAACTGAATTTAATGCGGTTAATAAAATATTCGATAAACTGAAAAAAGACGGGGCAGGGGATGGTATGCGGGGTATACCATTCTATGTTGCATTTATTCACTCAAAGGACGGAATGAAGATATTGGAGATAAATTCTCGTGGAGGAGACCCTGAGATGGCGACGGTGCTTCCCTTAATAGAAGATGATTTCGTGGACCTATGCTACCGTATGCTTGAAGGAAACCTAAACAAGATCAACTTCGACTCTAGGGCGGCGGTTTTAACATATAAGGTTCCGCCAAATTATGGCGGCTTCGATACCCGGTTCCCTGATAAGGTTTACTCAAATGAAATCGGGACCGCAGTGGATCTGTCGTCTGCATATAAGCTAAAGGAAGAACATGGAGAGGACCTAAGAATATATCCGGGGTCAATGGAGCTCAAGGATGCTCAAGCCTATCCTGGAAGCTCCCGGGCCGTCTGCTGTGTTGGCATAGGGGACAGCATAGAGAAAGCAAGATTTATATCACAGAGCGGCGTGAATGCAATAAAGGGAGGCGCGTTATGGTATCGAAGCGATGTCGCATCCTCTGAACACATTACTAAAAGCATAACACATATGAGGGATCTGCGGGATTAGGGTTTGCATACGCCGCATGGAATATATCCTTTATCCTCGGCCTCTTCACGTGTCTTAAAGCAGATAATGTTTTCTGGTTTAATTTTTTTACCGTATCTGCAGTCGCAGAGATGGTATTTGTCTGATGATATGCTGCCCACATACATCATTTCAGGAGGGCAGCCCAATAAGACACACAAACCCCCTGGCTGAGTTGAAGTAGTAGTCTGTGTTGTCGAGGTAGTTGATGTTGTCGTAGCCGACGTTGTCGGTGTTTTTTGGGTTGTTGTCTGTGTTATTGTCTGTGTTGTTTGTGTTGTTGTCGGTGTTGTTGTTTGTGTTGTTGTTTGTGTTGTTTTCGGTGTTGTTTGTGTTGTCGTCGTCTGTGTTGTTGTCGGTGTTGTTTGTGTTGTTTGGTTGTCTTGTTTTTTTTGTGGGCATTTTTCTTGTTCGTTTACGATTTTTCCGTCTGGGCAGACGTATTTTAGTACTTTTACTAGGATGGGTTCAGGGGTTGGGCAGTCTTTGGGGTTTTCTTTGATTTTTCCGTCGGTGCATACGTATTTTTTGATTAGGGTCTCTTTTGGTTTTTCTATTATGCATTTATCCGGGTTGTGGACTATTGTCTTGTCCGGGCAGACATAGTGTGTTTCTGTTATGGTTTTTGTCTGGTCTGTTATGCATCCGGTGAAAAGCATTATTAGGATTATGGTTGCAGAGGTTTTGGTTAACACATAATTTCTTTAGATTTCTAAATAAAAATATGGAGATATAATCCCAGGGTGATTGCAATAATTCCTCCGGCTGTCGTTGAAATAAAATTGGTTATATGTGTGTCTAATCCTTTGCTCTCTATTGTTGCGCCGATGATGCTGTCTATCATGCAGCCTAGGAAGCCTGCAAGTGTTCCGATAACAAATACTATCTCGTCTCTGCCCATAAGTAAGGGAATTAGGGAAATCAGTGCAGCACCTATTAGTGCAGCAAATGATCCGGGTAGTGAGACTCCGCCGCTTACCCCGACCTCTACATTTTTCCCTGTTGTAATAAGCCTTGGATTCCTTTCATGTGCTTGACCGACCTCTGTTGCGAATGTGTCGGCGGTTGCGGTAGCCATGGCACCCACAACCCCAAGGAGCATGATTGGAAGATTATTAAAAAAGAATAAAACCGAGAAAACGATTGCTGCGCCACCGTTTCCAAAAACATTTCTAAACGTTCTTATGCCTTCAGCGACCTTGTATTCGGCCTTAACCGAATGCCGGTACTTAGTAATACTGTGCCCGAGAGCAAAGAAGGCAAGTACGGTGTAGATAAACGGCCAGTTTTCAAGCAAAGAGAACATAACGACAACACCCACCAGACCTGATGCAAGTACTGCAGATTTATCTACCTTCCCCTTTATATGCGCGCACACTACGATAATAAACGAGAGAAGCAGCGTCAACAAAAAACAAGGTTCTATGTAGTATGTATAATTCATCATAAGTTTAAAATATTGGTTCACAGATTAAAATAAATCCCTATCCTGCACATAATTTTTTTTCAGTTTTAATGCAATCTCTGCCTTCCCTAATTCTACGCCAAGGTATGCTGCATGCGCATTGTTCTCTACTAGGCCTCGGGACAGGATTTCTTTATAGAGCCCGGAAGCTGAAATTCCACTAAACCTGATCCGGGGTTTCTTGTTTCTATAATATACAACCTCTATTCTATCCAAAAGAGATATCCTAAATTCAGAGTCCTCCAATACAGGCTCCTTATCCTCTACCACCCTCACTTCATCTATTTTCTCTTCTCTGGGATCCCTTACTATTTTAATCCCTATTTTGTCTTTCAGGCAAAGTAGGTCTACTCCAATATCTTTGGGTGGCTGGTTTCTCTTTTTTGCAAGATACATCATCTTCGCTGCAGTGGAAAGCTCCTTTACTGCGCCCTTTGTTTTGTTGCTTGCTTCTGTTGTGAATAAAAGATCCATGCCTGATTCAGATGCCGCGGCTGCAAGCAAGGCGTTAACTCCATTAGAGTCTGCGTCCATTAACTCTGTCACATTGCCGCATCCATACATCATAGGAATCTTAGAATGTTTCTTTCTGAAGCTATCGAATGCCGTAATTGAATTCACTAAACCCAGATTCGGCGGATTAAGGATTAAGTCAACAATATATTTCTTAAAACCCCCGCTCTCAAGCTTAATGATTAATTTTTCGATGAGCTTTATTCTCTTCCCGATTCCATCCGGTATGCCGTATTCATTTCGTGGTATAATCACTGCAGGAATATCTCTGGTGACGAAGGTTTCATAGTTCGTAAAATCAAGGCTCAGTATAAGATCCGCTCCTGAATTAATTGCTGTATCTATTTCTTTAGGGTTCAGGGAATCAATGCTCACAGGGATGTCTGTTACTGATCTGACTGCCTCAATCAGGCGAGGAATCTCCTTTGAGTAATCTTTCCCATAGATCATCCCGATGTCTATAATTGATGCATCCGAGTCCACATAATGTTTTGTTGTATCCTGTATCTGTAAGTCAGTTAATAACGGCGCATTAGGGATCTCAGAGACCACATGCATTATACCTGCTCCAAGAAATACTGGCTTATTTTTACCAATCTTTAATGTGTATCCGTCGCCTGGAGAATATGCCTTCTTTAATTCCTCTATAATATTTTTCCTTATTTCTCCTTCAAGTAGTTCGTCTGCAGGTATTTTCTCAGAAAGCCGCATATCTGATTCAATGATATGGTTAAGGACATAGGGTATGTCTGCTACGTTTATAGGTCCCTTAAAACAAGGGATGCCTATTTTTTCTTTAATCACTGAAAAATCACCGTCGATCCCTCCGGGAACAATTATCATGGATATGTTCTTAAGGTCTGCGTTGCTTAGTTCATCTAAGACAAGTTCCACAGATAAAAACGCTGCGACATCTATGTTGCATACATGAACCCTCAGAGGCATGGGTGTTGAATCAATGAGTTGTTTAACGGCCGATGCCGCACCTCTTCCGGTCAGGAGAAGAATACTGTTTTTCATTGCTTTACTGTTTAACTATTTTTGTTCTATGGGGTAAATAATTAAATAGATTAAAAATGATTTTTCAGGCTGAGGTGAGAATTGAACTTAAACCCGGTGTAATTGATGCAGAGGGGGAGACCATACATAAATCACTTAAACTTCTCAGTTACCCTGTGGTAAATGTTAATACGGTTAAGGTGTATGTTATTACCTTGGAGGCTGACTCATCCGAGGATGCAAAAAAAGAGATAGATGGTGCGTGCAGGCGGCTTCTTGCGAATCCTGTGATACAAAACTATTCTATACATATAGAAAATGCCTAAGCCATGTGCTAAGATCCTTGACGCGGTCTATGAGGTCAATCTATTGGATTTGGTTGATTCAGAACTTGAGAAGCTAAGTGCGGAAAAATCACTTGGCTTAAGCCTGGGTGAGATGAGAAAGATTCAGAACTACTTTATTGAAGAGGGCCGGAATCCCTCCGACGTAGAGCTTGAAGCCCTTGCTCAATCCTGGAGTGAACACTGTTGCTATAAGTCATCTAGACCCATACTAAAAAAGACCGTCTTTAATATAAGTGCTCCGCAGAACATATGCGTCATATCCGAAGATGCCGGATTAGTTGACTTCAACTCTGAATACGCGTATGTTGTAGCCCTTGAAAGCCATAATCATCCTTCGGCGCTGGATCCCTATGGGGGGGCTGCAACAGGGATTGGCGGTGTATTAAGGGATGTTGTGTGTATGGGGGCAAAACCCATTGCCTTAATAGATCCCTTGTTTTTCGGTCCTCTCAATTATCCTGAAAAAAAACTTTCTAAGGGCGTGAAGCATCCCAGGTACCTGTTTAAGGGTGTTGTCTCAGGTATAGCTGACTACGGGAACCGGGTGGGTGTTCCGACGGTTGCCGGAATGGTTGAGTTTGATGAATCATATGTCAGCAACTGCCTTGTTAATGTAGGCTGTGTTGGCATAGTAAAGAAAAAAGAGATCATTCACAGCCGGGCAGGGAATGTAGGAGACATATATGTTCTTGCAGGCGGGAAAACCGGGAGGGATGGAATCCATGGAGTCACCTTCGCTTCTGCAGAGCTTGATGCAGAAAGCGAGGAAAAAGACATCCCTGCAGTGCAATTAGGTTATGCGATAATGAAGGAGCCGCTGATGCATGCCTGCTTGGAAGCTAACCGGAAGGGTCTATTAACTGGTATGAAAGACTTTGGCGGAGGAGGATTATCATGTGTTTCAAGTGAGATGGCTTATGCAGGCGGGAAAGGCGCAGTAGTGGACCTGGATAAGATTCCTTTGAAGCAAGAAGGCATGTTTCCCTGGGAGATATGGGTTTCTGAAAGCCAAGAAAGGATGCTACTTTCCGTAAGACCTGTTGACATAGAAAAAGTCCGTGAAATCTTTGATTTCTGGGATGTGCCTGCAACGATCATTGGAGAGGTTAATGATACAAAAAGAATTACTGCAACATATAAAGGAAAGATTGTATTGGATATGGATCTTGGATTTCTTTTAGGCGGCGTAGTCTATGAGCGACCTTATAAGCTCATACCAAGAAACACCTCGGAGCCCCAATACTCTATACCTGATCTATCCGAGATGATACATGCTCTACTTAATTCACCAAGGATTGGGAGCAGGGAGGGCATCATAAGAGGATATGATTTTGAGGTAGGTGGATATACTATATTGAAGCCGATGCAGGGGTTGGTAAACTCTCAAACCCATGGGGATGCTGCGGTGTTAAAACCCCTCAAAGAAAGCTTTCAGGGTTTGGCGGTGACAGCTGATGTGAATCCCCTACTCTGTAAACATGATCCTTACTGGGGTGCTGCTTCAGCAGTGGATGAGGTGGTAAGAAACCTTGTGGCAGTGAACTCGGTGCCTCATTCTATGGCTGATTGCCTTAACTTCGGGAACCCTGAAAAAGAAGGCTGCTTAGGTGACTTTGTAGACTGCTGTGAAGGGCTTCATTTTGCCGCAAGCGCATATTGTATGTCTTTTGTATCAGGGAATGTTTCATTCTACAACGAGGGAGCCTATGGGGCAATAGCTCCAACACCTGCCCTTATTGGAATCGGGATAATGCCCGATGTAAGAAATTCTATTTCATCTGACCTGAAAAAAGAAGATAATCTTCTTTATCTTGTAGGTGACTCAAAACATGAGTTAGGTGGTTCAGAATACTATAGGTTACTTGGTTTAGAAGGTGGCAGGGTTCCCCGAACCTATCCAAGGGAAACATTAAAGGGAATGAATTCTTTGCTTAATGTGATGGATAAGAAACTTGTCAGAAGCTGCCATGATATTTCAACCGGCGGATTAATAGTTTCAGCACTTGAGATGGCGTTTGGCGGCAATCTTGGGCTTGATCTGGATTTGGGTGTTATCCCGAATCTAAGAACCGATATTAAACTGTTTTCAGAATCCAATGGCAGATGGCTGGTGGAGGTAGGGGAAGATGATGCCGAGGAATTTGAGTCAACCACCTCCGCTATAAAAATAGGCAATACCCGAAAAGAAAAAAGTTTAAGGATAAAAGATAACGGAACAGATTTCACCTTGCCCCTTAACAAGCTAAGAGAAAGTTGGGATACTGCATTGGAGATGGAATGAAGATGACTGAGGCTTGCATACTTTACATGGAAGGGACTAACTGTGAAGAAGAGACAAAACAGGCGTTTGAGGAAGTGGGTGTGAGCGCTGAGCTTGTGCATCTAAAGCAGCTCACAGGAGATGTCTCAAAAAACCTGGAAAGGAACCTATTTGATTATCGTATACTAATGATTCCTGGTGGGTGGTCTGCTGGAGACTATGTGCGTGCCGGATCTATTTTTGCTGCGCGGATAAAAAGCAAGATACTCAAAGAAATAAAAGAATTCATAGGTAACGGGTATCTTGTAGGTGGTATATGTACTGGTTTCCAGGTTTTAACCGAGCTTGGGTTGCTTCCAGGATTCGACGGCGCATACGGTGTTCCTCAGGCAGCCTTAACAACGAACTTGAATTCTGCCTTCCAATGTAGGCCTGTTTACTTGAAGCATAACCGGAAATGTGCCTTCACCCAGAAGATTGGTGTAGGCCGGATCCTGCAGGTGCCTGTAGCTCATGCTGAAGGAAGATTCATATTCGGTGAAAACAATCAAATGTATCTGGAGAAGCTCTTAGATAACGATCAGGTTGTCTTCCGGTACTGTTTTCCCAGCGGAGAATTTGCTGGAGGAAAATTCCCAGAAAATCCCAACGGCAGCCTATTTGATATCGCCGGCATATGTAATCTTGAAGGTAATGTTTTAGGTATGATGCCTCACCCTGAAAGAGTAATGGATTCGATTCAGCACGCGGACTGGACCCGGACCCAACACGATACAGGGGACGGTAGAATATTCTTTGAAAGTATCGCAGAGCACTTAAAGAAAATATGAATCTATGCTGATTCTATTCTTGGTGCGAGGAAGTATATGACTCGGCCGTCTCCTATGCTGTATTCTAGTTTTAGTGGGGCGTCTGTTCTGATCTTTAGTGATATGATGCTTGTCTGGTCTGACGCCTTCAGTAGGTTGTTGAGTTGGTCAAGTGAAAACACCGACCTTGCCTTCTCTGTCACTTTCATATCCATAAGGGCTTCCTCTGGGAAACGTATCTCAGCAGAGCCTGTGTCGCCTTGTGCTGTGATGCTGAATTCTTCATCGGCCATCAATGCTACATGGTTGCTGACAAGTTCAGCGTCTTTGAGCGCCTCCTTTAGTATGGTTGCGCTTATCTTGATTTCTGAGGTGAATTCGACATTCGGTTCCTTCGGAGGGGTTGCCGTTGACTCAAGGATGGACATATTGAAGCGCCTGGTTGCTTCGCCCTTGAAGACCATCTTGAAGCGGTTTTCTTTTAGTGATAACTCGATTTTGTCTTCTGCTTTTGATCTCTTCGTGATTTTTGAGAGCTCTGAGAAGTCGATGACTATGCTTGATGGATTATCTGTATTGTATTCATCAAAAGCCGAGGCGGGGAGCATGAAATCAACTAACGCTATCTGGGAAGGATCCATCGCACGCAGCTTCAAACCTTCCTCATCTATCTGTAATGTACCGTCATCTATAAGGGATGCAATCGCTTCAACGCTACTGCGCCATGCTTTCGTATCAGATATTACTGCTTTGAACATTTTACTTCTAAGTATATTAAAATCCAGAAAATAAAAAGAACACATGTATTATAACAAAAATCTTTTCTTTACCAGGTCTTTATCCAGTGTCAGAATAAAGCTTGCTGCTTTAGGGCCGCGCATCTTACCTATTAAAACAAGATAAATCGCCTCAAAAAGCTTAGGCGGTTTAAGCTGGGCCTCTCTTGATATCTCATATATTCTTTTATGCAGTTCTTTAGGTGTCCATTCAGTGTTGAGTTCATCTACTATCTTTTCCAGAGCGGTTGTCTGTTCTTTGCTGAGGGTTTCCCTGATTTTATGGGAATCTGTGTCGTCAAGTAAGGTGAATTGCAGGTAATCTGGACCATATATTTTATTCCATTCCTGTGCAAGCTTGATTCTCTTCCCAAGCCTATCTAAATCAAAGTCTCTGTATCCGTGCCGTATAAGCCTCTTT
>JAUWTD010000009.1 GCA_030609775.1 Candidatus Altarchaeota archaeon | reverse complement strand
TTGGGTGGGGTATTATTTTTTTTTCATAAACATTTTTCTCAGTTTCGCCCCTACTTTCTCGATTTGGTGTTCTTTATCTTCTTCTCTCATTTTTTTCAGGTTAGGTAAGCCTGATTTGTATTCATTGATCCATTCCTCTGCGAATTTATCTGTTTTGATGTCTTCCAGGATTTTTTTCATGTTTTCCCGGGTTTCCGAGGTTATTATCTTTGATCCTCGGGTTCTTCCACCGTATTCTGCAGTGTTGGAAACACACGTCCACATGTATTCAAGCCCACCCTTCTGGATTAGGTCGGTTATCAGCTTTAGTTCATGCAATGTTTCAAAGTATGCAATCTCTGGCTGGTATCCGTTCTCTACCAGAGTTTCAAATGAGGCCTTAACCAACTCACTTACGCCGCCGCATAAGTCGACTTGTTCCCCGAAGAGATCTGTTTCAGTCTCCTCTGGAAAGGTTGTCTCCAATACGCCTGCGCGTGTAGCGCCTAATGCTTTCGAGATTGCAAGCACCGTATCCTTTGCCTTTCCGGTATAATCTTGTTCTACTGCGATGAGTGCCGGGGTTCCGAAGCCCTCCAACAATGTTTCCCTCACAAGAATGCCCGGACCCTTTGGTGCAACCATGATGACGTCAACATATTCAGGTGGTTTAATTGCATTGAATCTTATGCTGAATCCATGGGAGAACATTAAGGCATTCCCCTCCTCAAGGTTTGGCTTGATTTCTTTTGCGTATACCTCGGCCTGGATCTCGTCTGGTAGCAGTATATGGATTATGTCTGCCTTCTTTGCAGCATCATTTACCTCCATAACCTCGAAGCCTTTTTCTTTTGCCTTATCCCAACTGCTTCCCCGTCTCGCCCCGATTATAACCTCAAGACCTGAGTCTCTCATATTCTGTGCCTGGGCAGCTCCCTGGTTTCCAAAGCCCATAACTGCTATAATCCTACCATCAAGGATGCTTAAATCCGCATCATCATCATAATAAACCTTTGTCATAATCATTCACCTTAATACAAATATTGTGATAAAATTAAAATAAATCAGTTCAGTCTTAATCCCCCATTTTTTTTATTGTATTATAAAATCTAGGTTTGTATGGTACGTATGGGGTTCTGGATGGGTGTTTCCGGGTTTGTTATAATGCGTTCTGAGGGGTTTTTAAACCCCTCATATACTCGTTGTGATGATCAACCTTTCTGAAGGTTGTTTTTATCTTAGCTTGCCGCCTAGGTCACTAAAGAATATGTTTATTTTTTTCTCTGTTTTCTTAGTCTCTGAATTTATTATCTCGACACCGAAGCAGACGCTTTTTTTGTTTTCTTCTATCTGTGACCCCCTGTAGATGTCTTTGATTTCGACACCATAAATCAGTTCATCAAAGTTTATAAGCAAGGTTGAAAGAAACTCTTCGTTTACCCTCTCATCAAGGATAATTGAGAAATCTCTTTTTACCGTGCCATACTTATTTTTTTTGTACTCTATCTTTTCAGCATCTCCCAGAATCCTTATATTTGATATGTTGAGGGTATATTCTCTCCCGGAATCTTTGAGGACGACTTTTTCGGGGTTTACTGATTTAACGATACCTAAATGGATTTGTTCGGAATATATGTGTTTTAGGCATAATTCTTTTCCAACTGATTTTTTCAGGTAGGATAATTCAGAGACAAGAGACGATATGGCCTTATCTGATCTTCCCATTGCCTGCTCAACGTCGTCAAAGTGTCGTGCAGCAGAAGACATAATCTCTCCGAATTCTTCTCTGTCTTTGTTCTCTATTGCCTTACTAAGTTTCCCTGCGACTTCAAGGAATTTATTATGGATTTGGGTTGTTTTAGGGTTCTGCATCTGGATTGATGCATAAAGTCCCGGATTCTGGCCGATGGTTCTTCCCATCATATCCAGCATTAATTCATATATTGGAGAAGAAAATTGCCTTGATTTCTTTATGTCAAAATCAATTTCTTGCAATGTTTTGCCGATGGAGATATAAATAAAGTGAGTGAGTCCCTGTACGACAGTCATTATTTCATCATGTTCCCTGGGTGTTGACTCATAGACCCTTGCCTTATGTTTTTTCAGGAGTTTCTTGAGCCATTTAAGCCATTTACCTTCTTTTTTGAGCGGGGTTAAAATAAACACTTGCCCTTCTATGTCCCCTACTCTATGGCTGAATACGGGATGTGTTCCTATGACTTCGACACCCTCCTTGGAGTATTCTAGCATTGCTTTACAAGGGTTTTCTTTAAGAGAGGTCACATCCATAAGCAGTGAACCCTCCCTAACCCTTGGAGCAACCTCTTTTATTACCTGTATTGTAGCATCAATAGGAACCGATATAATCACTACATCTGCGTCTTCTGCAGCCTTTTTGTTGTCTCTTTCATATGAAACCCCTAGTTCTTTTGCGGTTGCTTTGCCCTTGGTTTGGTCAGATCCAGTTATTATTACATCAAAGCCTTCCTTTGCAAAAAGCCTTGCAAAGAACCTTCCCATGCCTCCGTATCCCCCTATTATAGCAATTTTTTCCTTCATTATCTATTTTTTCTTAAGGGTTTGGCTAAGCAAATCAAGTTTATCTTCCCCTAATCCTTTAGCAGTTGAGGCATTCTTCTGGATGAACCAGCATCCATTGTAAAGAATCTGGATGAATGGCTTGTTTTTTGTTCCTTTGTATATGATCCCCTCTTCAGGATTAATTAAGACCTTCACTAAGCCTTCAGCATCCATGTCATCTATCATGTCATCGATTTTTGTTTTTCTCATCCACCACCCCTCACTTATATTGGATATAGAGATTATAACGGAAATTAACGGAAATTTGGATGGGGGTATAGGGTGTGGCTGTATTTTATTGATCTTTGTTATTATCTTTAATTGTACTTTTTTTTTGTTTGTATTGATTTATGTTGGAGGGGGTGAATGGTATCAATAAAAAAATATGTGCGTAAGTCTGTTGTGGCTGGTAGCTGGTATCCTGGTTCAGCGGATGCTCTTTTGCAGCAGCTTGAAGCTTTTTTCGCTAAAACAGAAAAGCAAGAATCTGGTGAGGTGAAGGCGTTGATTGCGCCTCATGCAGGGTATGCCTACTCGGGCGAGGTTGCAGCGAATGCTTTCAGGCAGCTTGAAGGTGGAATCTATAAAACCGTTATAATCCTTGCGCCTTCGCATCAGTATCCTCTTAAGGGTGTGTCGGTTTCTAATCATACTCATTATGCGACTCCTTTAGGTGAGGTTAAGGTTTCTTGTGTGGCAGAGAAAATAAGAAAGAGCTCTTCTTTGGTTTCTAATGTATCTGAAGCTCATTTAAAAGAGCATGCAGCCGAAATAGAAATACCTTTTCTTCAGTATATGTTAACTGATTTTGAGGTTGTTCCCCTACTTGTTGGGGAATTGTCTAGGTCTGATATTGATGAATTCTCTGATCTTATCATACAGCATATGGATGAAAGCACCCTGCTTGTTGCAAGCACTGATCTTTCGCATTTTCATCCTTATAATGAGGCTGTTTCACTTGATAACCAGTGTATTGATTCCATATTGTCTTTAAATATAGAGCAGGCTGCAGGGTGTGAGATGTGTGGTTATTTCCCTGTTCTTGTGACAATGAAGATTGCTCAGAAACTGAATTGGTTTAACCGGCTTCTAAAGTATATGAATTCAGGTGATGTTATTGGCGATACTGGTGACACCTCCGGTGTAGTAGGTTATGCTGCATTTGCATTCTATGAAGCTAACAAAAGGGAGGCGTTGAGCTCTGATCAGGGAAGGTATCTTTTGAAGCTGGCAAGAGATGCCATCAAACTTTATGTGCGGGAAGGGAAACGACTTGAGCCTCAGACAAATGATCCTATGTTAAAGGAGAATAAAGGCGTTTTCGTAACACTTGAAAAAAACGGGCAGCTTAGGGGTTGTATAGGTCATCTTGAAGGCATGCAGCCTCTTTATATTGATGTTAGGGATAATGCTATAAATGCGGCATTCCATGATCCCCGTTTTAAGCCAGTTGATGTAAGTGAACTAGCTGATATAGAAATTGAGGTTTCTGTTTTAACTGTTCCTGAGTTAGTTGTTGCAGATTCGCCTGAAGCGTATCTTGAGAAAATCCGGCCAGGATCTGATGGCATAATACTCGAATGTGGTGGCCGGAGTGCAACCTATCTTCCTCAGGTATGGGAGACGCTTCCTGGAAAAGAGGAGTTTCTGTCGAGTCTATGTATGAAGGCAGGTCTATCCGGAGATTGCTGGAGGGAACCGGAGGCTAGGATTTATAAGTATCAGGTTGTTGCATTTAAGGAGGGTGATTTCAGATAAGATGGAGTCTATGAACGATTGGCATATACTAAAGGCCGCTATTGAGGAAAACAGGGACGAGGGTGTAAAGATAAATGTGGATGCTGAGGGTGTGCCAGAGGAGTTTATATTCAATATGACCGATGTCTCTATTATCCAGGCTCTTCTTATACACGACAGGAGAAATCTTAGGGATCTTAGGGAAGATATAAGGAAGTCAAGGGTTTCGGTGTATCTCTCCCTAAGAAAACTGAAGCATTTTTCGTTGGTTGAGGAGAAAAAAAACTCTATTGAGTTAAAGAAGAATGAGTTTACTGAATTCTTTTATCATCTGCAGCATGAGGGCTTTAATTTTGAGGCACTTATAGGTGAACGTTTTTTCATTCTGCAATCTCTTCTCGATTGGAAGAGTATAGAGCAGATTGCAGCCCATAGAAATATTTCTATTCCATCTGTCTACAAATATCTAAAAGAGCTTAGTCCTCTGGTAGAGCAAGATAACCGATGTTTCAGGGTAAAAGAGGATAGATCTAATCTCATAGGATTTTTAAAGGCCGCAAGAGAGCAAAAAGAGCAGGTTTCAGATATTGTTCAGATATGGTCTTCACATGAGGGGGGGCTGTTTAAGAGCAGGAATTGTGTTAATGGTTCGTTGACGGCGTTTTCAAGGTTTGTTGACTTCAACGTCAATTATTCGCCGGATTATTCTTATTATCATGTTCCGGGAAAGGAGTTAACAGTCGAAGAGATCTTTATCCATTCCTTAAGGTGTTCTGAGAATGAAGATTTGTTTTCTTTAGTCTGCGAGTTTTATATGAAAAATAATGCGCAGATGGATATGTTTTGTATTGATGAGTTGGCTCTGCGTTTTGATGTTGTTGATTCGTGGATGGATCTGCAGACCCAGGTTATTGGTTTAATGGATGATGGAATAGGTGTTGGAGTTGAAGAGGTAACCTATTCTTCGCATGATGATATGTTTTTCTCTAAATCTCTTTCAAATAAATGCGGAGACATTTTTGGTTGTGAGCATCTATTACTTAATGAGAAATTATGCTGGGATAGGTTGTTTACGAAATATGTTAGGTTGCAGACGGATCCGTATTTCAATTGGCAGGGTTTGCTTAGTAGATTCCATATGTTAGAGAAAAGAACCGGTGTTAAGATACCTATACGCGGGAAGCTGTCTAAGATATATTTTGAGAGGACTTTATCGGAGGCTTTAAATATACCTAAGACTGTGTCTGAGTTAATGGATGAGTTCAATGTTTTTGAGTATCATCTGCGCAATACCTTAACAACTATGGTTAAGGCGGGGGTTATCCGGAAGATGGGAACCAAACCCTTAACATTTGTTTCTTCTTCATCTTATCATGGATCTGTTGGAGACAATAAAGAGTAGGCGCAGTATTCGCAAATTTTCGTCGGTGGATGTAGGTGACGTGGATCTTATGCGGATTCTTGAGGCGGGGAGGTGGGCTCCGTCCGGACTCAATAATCAGCCTTGGCGGTTTCTAGTTTTTAGGGAGGATGAGGTAAAGGAGGAGGCAGCGAAACTTACACACTACGGCAGAATAATTCGTGATGCATCTGTTAACATCGCAGTCTTTTCGGATGAGTCAGCAGCCTATGATCAGACAAAGGATTTGCTTGCAATTGGTGCATGCATCCAGAATATGTTACTCGAAGCGCATTCTATAGGGCTTGGTGCGGTGTGGCTGGGTGAAATCCTAAAAAATAAGGAACTGTTTTCTCGATTATTTAACATACCTCACGGTTTTGAGCTTATGGCTGTTGTTGCAATAGGTCATCGGGCAGAAGAGGGTAAAATACCTGAGAGGAAGCCGGTAAAAGATCTATTATTTTAATCTTTTTTTCCTGAACCTATCTTTTATCCCTTCGGGGATCTGCTCTAATATCTCTGGCATATCAAAGGCTTCAGCCGTCAAAACTATGAGATCATAGCCTTCAACTCTTGCATGGTCTCTACACGTCTTGTTTCCTTTATAGGGTTCATCACCTGCCTCATATAGCTCCCTTATCTCCTCTACATGTGACTTCATCTGGTCCAGATGCCATTGCATACTTTTACCTGATGTAAGGTGTTCCCTTATTATTGGATCTTTCCTTTCCATAATTACCTTATTTTGGTTTCTTATCTAATAATATCTAATAATTGCTTCAATATGAAGCAAGCAAAGATTTGGTATGTATTCCTTTTAGGGATTTTTTTTGGGGTTGTTCTGGGTGTTGAAGTAGTTCATTTCGCAGAGGATGATGTGTGTCCCCAAACCCTTTGCATTGATCAGGCATCTGTAGTTCCCTTATCTGATCGAGGATATTTTCCAGTGGTCTATGATGCATTACAGGGGGCTCAGGAGTCTATTCACATAGCATCATTTGAACTAAAATATTATTTGAAGTATCCTGAAAGCAACCAAAACACTCTTGTTGAGGCTCTGTTAGATGCTCATAGGCGAGGTGTTGATGTCCGCATAATTGTGGATGAATATTCTAAGGAGAATAATGCATTCGAATATTTGAGAGATAAGGGTGTACCTATCAGATATGACGGCAAGGATGTGACAACTCACGCGAAGTTGATCATAATCGATGGAGAGGTTGTTGTCCTCGGATCGACGAACTTCAGCTACTATGGCTTGGATCGGAACAATGAGGCTAATGTTCTTATTGTTTCAGGGCATGTGGCAGATTATTTTGAAAAATATTTTCTGGAATTATGGGTGGAGAGAATAGGGTAGTGTAAATAATTTTGCTGAAAACTTCCAAATAATCTATTTGGAGGTCCCTTATCCTCCTCATAAAATTGAGTTACTCTAATAGCCTCATTTTCATAATATTGGAGAAGAAAAACTCTATGGGATTTTTTCCTAGAACAAAAGTTTAAAGAAGTCTTAGAATGTATAAATAATGAAGGCGTTGAAGTAAAAAACAATAAAAGAGGTTTTAGAAGATGAAAAAGGAAACTAAAATTTTAATTGCTTTATTCCTACTCGCTTTTATTATTAGGGGGATTTTTGTTTTTGTCACTCCTCTAAAACTTTGGGATGAAACAGTTTATGCAAATTTAGGCTATGATTTAAGCAACAATCCTTTGGATTATTCTGTAAAGAACAATGGGTGGGGTGATTTTATTCCTTCTGGCGGAGACAATTTTTATGCTTGGCCCAGAATGGGATTTAGAGCTCCGTTATTGCCTTATCTTTTGTCGTCTCTTTACCTATTTAATTTAGGTTTCTTAGTGAATTTTTTTATGGTATATGTTGGTTCTTTATCTGTTTGTTTAGTTTATTTGTTGGGAAAAAAGATGTTTAATAAAAACGTTGCCATTTATTCGGCAATTTTGTTTTTATTAATCCCCTTACACGTAATTTATAGTGCAAAAATTCTAACCGGTGTTTTATTTACTTTTTTTGTATTACTTACTTTTTTTAGCTTTTGGAAAGGTTACGAAGAGGGAGATAAAAAATACAAAGTTTTATTCGGAGTTTTTTTGGCTTTAGCCCTTTTATCAAGATATACTGCTTTATGGATAATGCCTGTTTTTCTCTTGTATTTTTTAGCAAGAGATAAATCTTTTAAATTTTTGAAAGACAAATTTTTATGGTATTCAATTCTAACTTTTTTCCTAACTCTAACCCCTTGGTTTATTTATGGAATGTTTGAATACAATAACCCGGTAGGTGCTTTTATTCATGGAGCAAAAGCATCTTCTTATTGGGGGGGATCACATTCTTGGCATTTCTTTTTTGACTATTGGTGGCAGATGTTTTCTATAATTGGCTTTGTTTTTGTTGTTGGATTAATCTATATTTTGTATAAAAAAGATTTTTTAAAAAAGGAGATGTACTTGCTTTTAATCTGGTTTGCGTTTTTCTTAGGAATGGCAATTTATATGCCCCATAAAGAAGACAGATTTATTTTAGCAATTGTTCCAACAATTGCCTTAATTTCAGGATATTTTATAGATAAAATAAAGAAACATGAAAAATTAGTGTTAATCATGGTTGTTATCGTCACTTTGTTATCTTTATCCTCTCAATTTTATACGATCCATAAAAATTCTTATACCAGTACACATAAATGTTTTCTAGAAGGAAGTAAGTTTTTAGAAAATGAGGAAAATGCCTTAATTATAACTGATGAATCTTCAATTATTTATTATTATACAAAGCAAAGCACACAGTTTTATCCTAATCCTTGGAGTTATGAATCATTGAAGAATTTAATAAAAAATCACTACTCAGAAAAAAATAGTTTTGTATTTTTTACAGATTTGGATATGCCATTAAACGACGAAGAGCATATTAAAATTAAAAAAGATCTAGATAAAAATCTAGAAAAGGTTTTTGAATGTTCTGAAGGCAGAGGTTACTCGGCAATATATAAATTTAGCAGTATATCCGTAGTATAAATAATTTTGCTGAAACTTCCAAATAGGTTATAAGGGGCTTAAGCAAAATGGAACCATTATGTATCAAAGGAGTAGATAAGGCATTTTAAGGGTGAATAATTTGAAGAACGCTAAAAGCATCGAGGATGCTTTTATTGTGCAGATCCTGGATGTTTTGCAGTAAGGTGTTGGAGGAAGAATTAATGTATGAATTGGGTTACTCTTGGTATGATTGACGTAACAAGGAGACTCCTAATTCCTTCTAATTC
The DNA here is from genome assembly GCA_030609775.1 of Candidatus Altarchaeota archaeon. Lineage (GTDB taxonomy): Archaea > Altiarchaeota > Altiarchaeia > IMC4 > QMZM01 > JAUWTD01. Next base: position 24,724 of record JAUWTD010000009.1, on the reverse strand, counting down.
CCGTAACTGCCCTAGTAAGAAGACTGGGAAGTCGCGATTAGGGGGTGTTTTCAGAAAAAAACGTTACACTCCCCTTATTGCCGTGACTTGCTTATTTTGTTTATGTTTGCACCTCTTTTAAGTATGATGTCTCCGACAAGGGGTGTTTTGACTTCGATTATATATCTTTTTTCAAGGAGGTTAGTCCATCTTCTTGCAAGATATTCTTGAATCTGCAGTTCTTTTGCAGCGTCTTTGAGTTTGATTTCTCCTCTTTCATCTACAAGATCTATCAGTCTATTGATCATGTCTTTTGTCTTATCGTCTGTTAGATTGTCTTTTTCTTTTGTCTTTGTTTTTGGTTTTTCATGTTCTCTTTTGAGTTTCTGGAGGTATGCAAGAGACCCATTTGCGCTTCTTTTTATGTCTTCTTCTTCACCCCATCTTCTTTTTATGTCATCGATTTTATGCCATTCCTCTTCGAGCATCTTAATTTCTTTATTTATCTTTTCTTCTTTGGCATTTAATCCATCTTTAGTTTCTTTGATCTCTATCTGTTTTTTATTTAGGCCGTTTTCTAATTCTGTGAGCTTATCTACTTTATCCTTTCTGTGTACCTCACTAATCTCTATCTTGTTGATGTCTGATACACGCTTAACCAGATCTGAAATTCTGTATGCATCCATCTCATCTCTTTGTTTGTTTATTGTTTCTTGTTCTTGTTCTATTTCATCTCTTTGTTTGTTTATTGTTTCTTGTTCTTGTTCTATTTTTTCTCTCATTGCAGCCAATCTCTTCCATTCTTCTTCAATCTCTATTTTCTTTGTCTCCGCTTCTTGTTTTTCTTTGTTTATTCTGTTCCACATGTTTTCTATATCCCCCCATTCTTTTTCAACCTCATTTAATTCTATTCCACTTAACCTATTTTCCTCTGATTCTCTACTTTCTTCATTTTTTGTTGTATTATTCTCTGAAATCAGGTATCCTTCCTCTTTTAGGTTTTCTATTCTCTTCCACTCTGAATCAATTTTTTGTATCTTTTCATCTAGCTCTTGTTTATTTTCGTCTAATCTAATCCATTCATTTTCTATCTTATTCCATTCATTTCTTATTTCATCTAGCTCTTGTTTTATGTTTTGGGTTTTCTTTTCTCTTGTGGTTTCGTATTCTGTTGGATTTTTTTCCATTTCTTCTAATGGTTTCCCTTCCATGTATCCTTTGTATGTGTGTATGTTTTTGTGTATGTTTTGGCGTTCTTCATGTGTTCCTGGTTCAGTTTCTGGTGTGGGTATTTCTGCAAGTGTTTTATTTACATCATAAATAATCTCTTTTATGTTTTCTTTTTTGGTTATTGATTCGTCAAGTACTATGATTTGTGCTCCGAGGTTAACTGCATCGGAAACATCTTCTCGATTTGGATCTATTTTAACTGCTATGGGTATGGTGATGGATTCTGAAACAGCCTCAAGGTCGTCTAAACTGACTATTATGTAGTCGATACCCATTTTCTCTAATTTTTTCGGGATATCTATCCGAGAGGATTCTTTTGTTAGGTCGACCATTGTTTCAATTCCGTTTTTCTTGAATTCCTCAATGAATTTTTGTGTTATGTCTCCTGATGTGTAGTCAGGTATCATCAGAATATCTGTGCCTGCGTCTGTTACTGACGTCAGTGTGCGGGAGCGTCCGAGAATGCTTATGTCTACTATGATGTGTTTTTCTGGGAATCTTTTTTTGAATTCTTTAACGGCGTGAAGTCCATTGCTCTTTATGAGTTTTTTCCCTATGCTTATCCAGCCTACACTGTTTGTGGAAACTGCATTCTTCACCATCTTGATTGCATCATTGAGGTTCTCAAGGTTGGCAGTAATTTGGAGGGTGGGCTTCATTTTTTTTATATTTAACACCCAAATTCATAGATTGTATCAAAAATTTATGGTTATGTTGAATATCTATTATGATTATGTTATATATCTGTACTTTGGTATATAAATGTTACCTTAATTATTCCTTCACTGCATCTGCATTCACCTCCAGGGCAGTGAAAACCGGGCCCTTCACATAAATGCCTTTATTCTTTGAGGTTATAAATCTCCTAGCTGCCTTACCTACTGTTATGTTCACGTCTGCAGGCGTTTTTGCCATCTTAACCTGGAAGAAGGCCTCTTTTTTTTCTTTTCTTATAAATTCTTCTATTCCTGCTGCAAAAAGATTTAAGACAGCGTCAAGATAAGAGAAACCTGCATAGATTCCCTTCTCTTTCACCTCATCAAGCTTCTTGGCAAGCTTTCCAGCATCTCTTGGAATGCCGTAAACACCTCCCTCGTAAACATAGACCTCATTAAATGCTGCAGGGCCAAGGAGTTTTGTGTTCTCTTCTTTTTCAATAAGGTAAATGCTAATATTCTTTCCAAGGAAACTTCCGGAGTAGACAAGGAACCTGCAGGGGGATTTTTCATTTCCATACTTCTCAGCATACTTCTTTAGAAGTTCCACAAGCTTTTTGCCTTCCTCTGTCTTTGGTTCTAGCTTGATTTTTACATTTTCTGCGATTTCTTCATCGCTTAGATTCAATACCCTGTAAAACTGGGGATACATTATCCTGCGTATGTCCTCCTCATCACGTCTTACCATCAGGATTCTTTCAAGGCCAAAGCCTAGGTTGAATACAGGATACTTTATACCATAATTTGAAAGCGAAACCTTCGAATACATGCCGCAGTCAGCTATCTCGATGTCATCTGAATAGATCTCAAATTCAGTGTTCTCTTCATAATAGTTTGATGTGGCGGTCTTTTTCACAAATTTATTGTTTTCGAACCTAAGTTTTGAGAGTATTTCATAGCTTAGTTTTTTTCCATCATCAAGGCTGAAGTCGTTATCCATGACAACACACGATGCCCCATAATGCACCCTGAGATGGGTTGCGTCCACCTTCTGTTCTCGCCTGAATCTCAAGCCGACGGAGAACAACCTAAGTGGCAGCTCATAGGTGTCTTGCATTGCTACGAGTGTAGGATACCAGGCAGCTGTCATATGGGAGCGCAGGGTTATCCTGCTTGCAACAGGAGTTATTGTTTTAAACTCAGGTATTATGTCTATTATATTCATAGCTTCGCATTTACCTATTTTAAGCCTATTCATCATTTCCTCTGATAGGTTATCACCTTCAACAGAGCCTTCCCTGTACTCTCTAAGTATCTTAGTGAATGACTCAAAATCTAATTCCGGGCTTATTTCCCTTATGGACTTCATCTGATTTTTTCCAAGACCAATATCTGGGCGGGTAAGACCTGCGAGATAATAGCATCTATCTAATATTATAGGTGCTTCTGATCCGTATTGCTTATAGACGTCATCTTCAGGGATAAAAACTTGATTTTCGACCTCATTAAAACCCATACCCATAAATGCCTCTCTTGTCTCCTGTATGAGATCATGTATGTTGTGGGGTTTTCCTTTCGTTTCTTTTGTCCATTCTTTCATCTTGTATCCTTATAAAATTACTATTTTAGATTATTAATAATATCTTTAAAATGAGATTATCTGATCTTGGCGAAAAAGAAATTATTGCGAGGATAAGCCGCTTTCTGGATATAGGGGATGATGCGGCATACATCAAAATGGGTGAGGGATACCTCATATTGTCAACTGATATGTTCTATTCAGACACTCATCTGTTACCTGGCATGAGTTTTGAGCAGGTGGGTATGTTTATTGTTAGTGTGAATTTAAGTGATATAGCTTCAATGGGTGCAAAGCCGTTTGCATTCATGCTTGCGTACGGCGGACCTGATACATGCATAGAAAACTTCGAAGCTCTGATTAATGCAGCAGAAAAGCAATGCAGTAAGTTTGGTGTGAAATATGTTGGCGGTGACACGAAATATACTCAAAAGCTTACGCTTACGGGAACTGCAGCAGGCTTAACAGGTAAACCCATTCTACGTTCCGGTGCCCGGGAAGGTGATGTGATCGCGGTTACAGGATACCTCGGAACTGCATCTTTTGCAATAGATTGTCTATTAGAGAACCGGAAATGCCCTAAAGGGCTTATAAAAAAGGCCATGGAACCTGAACCGAGGGTGGAGGAGGGAGTCTTTCTTAATGATTATGCTTCTGCGATGACTGATATATCAGATAGTCTTGCGATAAGTCTCTATAATATATGTTCCCAGAGCAATACCGGAGCTTGGATTGATACATCTGAGCTGCCTGTGGCCGATGATTTAGTGAACCTGTTAGACGATTTAAATAAGGATCCTTTAGAGTATGTGCTTTATGGCGGCGGGGATTATGAGTTGGTCTTTACTGTGTCTGAGGATGATTTTGAAGTGATTAAAAAAAACCTCGACATAACTCGGATAGGGGAGGTTACCCATGAAAAGAACATAATATCAGTTGATGGAAGCAAAGAATCTCTCCTGCAGAGACGAGGTTATGAACATTTTAGGAAATTGTAATCAATAATTGTATCTGGAGGGGGAAAAAGGGAAATGGTTTTATATGTGATTAGATAATATCTACATATAGACGATATATATGAGAAATAATGGAGATTAATTGAAAATGAACACATATGCTACTAGTATCCCTCGTCTTGATGAATTTTTGGATGGTGGATTAAAACCTTCAACACTTACTGTTCTCTGGGCCTATCCTGGGATAGAGAATGCCCCGTTTGCATATCAGACCCTTATGGAGCGTCTTGAATCCGGGGATTCGTGTATCTATATAACTCAGTCAAAGCTGGGTTTAACTGTTGAAGATGAGATTAGACACTATGGCTGGGGTATTGAGAAATATAAGGAGGCGGGTAAATTTTTTTTCCTTGACGCCTACAGTGGTCTGATAAATGCCGAATCTGAGGAGAGGTTTTCTGTAAAGAATGCAAAGGATATAACACAGATAACTGATGCCCTAAAAAATGCATTGGATGCTACTGGGTCGGGGCATACTCTTGTTGTGTGTGATTCATTATCTACCTTGATTGATCACTGCGGTGAAAACTGTTTAGATGAATTAATTAAGTGGAAGGATATATTCAAGGAAAAAAATGCCACAGGCTTTTTTTTGTTCACTGAATGGCCGTATGAGACTAAGGTTCTTAACAAGGCCCGGCTTATATCTGATGCAATCATCCAACTAAAGGCGATAGAGGAGAAAGTGATACTTCGGGAGTTTTTCATTGTTTCAAAGGTTTCATGGAACGGTAAATCAAAGGAGGGTGTATCTGTTCCATTTAAGATATCTGTGCCTGGTGGTGTGAAAGTTTATATTCCCAAGATTCTTGTGACTGGAGCCTATAATGCCGGGAAAAGCTCGTTTGTACATTCTGCTTCGACAAAAGCTGTTTCAGTTGACCGGGTGGGGACAACAGTTGCATTGGATCATGGTCACGTAGATTACTCTGGTTTTTCAGTTGATCTCTTTGGAACCCCGGGGCAGGAGAGATTTGATCCCATTCTCGAGCTTTTAGGCGGCGAATCCCTAGGGGTTATCGCAGTAGTTGATTCAACAAACGAACAGAGTTTTCATAGGGTGAACGATATGTTAATCAGGTCTAAGAGTATTGGTTTGCCTGTTGTAATCGTTGCAAACAAAGCGAATCTCGAGGGTGCTTTAAGTATTGATAAAATCAGGGAAAAAATGCATGTGTCCGATGCTGTGCCAATCGTTCCAGTGACTGCGGAGGATTTATCCAAGGTTAAGGTGAATGAGCCTGCTAAATTAAAAGATGAGGATGTGCACGCGGTTCTTGATGCTTTATTTAGCCGGATTGTTTAATTTATATTATGAGGTGAAGAAATGCCAAAATCGAAAAAAGAGGAACTTGCTGATCTACTAAAAGAACTTGAAAATGTGGGGGATATAGATGGTGCAGCTATAACAACTAGGGATGGGTTACTTGTTGCTTCTCGTTTACCCAGAGATGTTAATGCCGAGACATTTGCTGCTATGTCTGCGACAATGTATGGTGCAGCTGAGACTGCAGTATCTGAATTAAAGAAGGGTTCTGTTAAACGGGTTATATCCGAAGCAGAGGACTGTAAACTGGTTGCTGTGGATGCTGGTCCGAGTGCTGCGGTGGTTGCCTTAGTGCGATCTGAAGCTAATCTGGGTTTAGTTCTTATAGAAATACTAAAGGTAGCGAACGCAACAAAGGAGTTGATGAAATGATTAGTAGATATATCTGATATGATGTAGATCTGAGAATATAGTCATCTATCCTAACCTATTTTGATGTAAACTAAATCTTTATAATTCAATTGTTCTTTATAATACAATTGTATATCATTAAAATGGATCTACCTGCGGGGAAACATATTCTCTCCGAGAAGATAGCTAATCTTGAATCAGTTTATGGGAAGCTGCCTGATGGTTTTAGGGGTGTTATCCGTATTTTTATTAAAGCAGATGATAGATCCTATAAATGTGATCTGTTAGTGGATGATGGGAGTATTCTCTGTGTTTCTCTTGGTAATGATTCAAGCATTTATGGTGAGGCAGCCTTTGAGGAGTTAAAAAAAGAAGTTCTTGGGGATAATAACTGTGATGTGGAAATTTACCTGTTTAATGATGCTGAAATGTCTCTTGCTTTCAATGTGAATGAGAAAATAATGTTTAAGTCTGCATTGTCTCTCGACCGTTTCAAGGAGATATGTATAGGTTCTGGAGGAAACCAGGATAAGGTAGATAATGGAGTGGGTGATGGATCTGAAGGCGGCCTTGATGAAGCTAAGGTAGCTAAGGCATATAAGGCAGAACAGAAACCCTCGGAGGCTGTTGGTGGGGGGGATGGTCGGAATAAAAAGGAAGATGAAGACTGGTTGAGTGAATTAGGGGCGTGTGATGAGGAGTGGCATAGGTTGGAGGTTGAGTGGGAGAAGATAGATTCAAAGGAGTTATCTGTTGGAGTGGATAAAACCCTAAGTCAGGTGGATGAAGTTAATGCTGTGGATGAGGGTGGAGAGGCGGTGGAGTCAACCGATGATAAAATGGATTTGCTCAAAACTAAGCCTTTGGTTGTGAAAACTATCAGTTTCGCTGATAAGTTAAGATTTTTCAGGTTTCCAAATGCCTTAACTGCGATGGGACTTATGAATGGTAAGCGAACATTGAAAGAGATTGCAGGTAGCCTTAATCTAGGTGAGGATGTCATTATTGATTTGGCGGATAAATTAACCCAAAGAGGATATATTAAATAAGGCTGCTTTTTTTTTCCATATGGTAAAAAAAGGTAGACATACTGTGGATGTGGTCTGTAGGTGTGTGGTGTGTGACATATGGTAGATAAACAAGAGAGTAGTTTACATAAGTGGATAATAGAGGACTCCAGTGATACGAGATCTGTTTCTAAAAAAGATGCGTTCGGATATCTTTTACGTAATCTGGAGATTTCGGTTAAGGGTATGAAGGGGATAGCAGCCATTACCAAAGATGGTCTTCCGATATCTACTAGGCTTCCGAGGGATGTTGATGTGATGGCTTTTTCAGGGATGTCTGCGGCAATGTTTTGTGCGGCGGAGACGACGATAAAGGAATTACGGGATGATTGTGTGTATTGGGTTTATACTGAGACCGATGAGTTCACTCTTGTAGTTGTTGACGCTGGATTTTCGACGCTTCTTGTTGCTCTTATTAGTGCTGGTGCGAACATTGGTTTGGTTCTTGTTAAATTGAAGGCTGCTACAGGTGAGATAAAGGCTTTGATGGATTAAGCTACTTTTTTTTTGGGGTACTCTCTTGTTTTTTTATTAAATGAATCCCTATTTATCTTATAGCTGGTGTGATTATGGCAGAGCAATTAAGCATTATTCCAACAAATATTGCAGGTTTTGATGAGATTGCAGGAGGTGGGTTACCTCGTGGTTCATGCATTCTGCTCATTGTTCCTCCTGTGATTGATGCGCATTTGTTTTGTCTTGAGTATATCTATAGAGGAATCCTTGAAAAGGAGCCTGGATTAATTGTTACTATGAATTATTCTCCTGAGGATCTGAAACTCAGAGCCATGCCCTATGGATGGTTTCTGGCAAGAGGGGAGCAGCAGAATCTTATACGTTGGGTTGATGGTTACTCATTGAATGCGAGAAAAGACGTGACAAGCACTGATACAATAAAGAGGATTGGTGGCTCAATTGCATTATCTGATTTAACGATTGGAATGTCTCAGGCTCAGAAAGATTTTTTTTCGATGAATGACTACTACAAGTTTGTTTTTGATTCATTATCTACTCTGTTCATTTACAATGACCCGAATACAATCTATCGGTTTCTGAGAACGATACTACCTAAGCTTAGGGACTCAAATGGGCTTGGATTCTTCCTTATGGGTTCTGGGATGCATGATCCCCAGGTTGAGATGACCTTGCGCTATATGATGGATGGGACAATTGAGATAAACGATAATCTTGATTTGAAGATACTTAGTCTACCTACTCCCTCTCCGGTTAGGGCGGCACACATGAATCTGACAAAAAATGGTTTTGTTATAGATCCCAAATAAGTGCTGGGTTTTATCTGGAATACTAAAAAAGAAAAAAAAAGATAAGGGGAAAAAACCCTTTATAACTCGAACATTGGTTTTAGGATTATACCTTCCTCAGAGATCTGTAGTATCTGTTTATTTCTGGAGTGGTGCACTCCTCTCATCTTCACTACCTGTAGGGTTCTTATAAGTTCTCCTTTATCCTCGTGTTCTCTTAGCAGGATTACTCCGTCTGCTATGAATTCTTCTATGCCGTAGACAGAGTATTGGAACGTCATTGGCGGTATCTCTGAGATGAATAATGTTGTGCAGTTAAGGTAACCTAATTGAAGTCCAAGCTCGAATATGAATTCGCGGATATTTTTTTCAGTACCTAAACTGTTGCAGATTGCGGTTAGTGAGTCAATGCAGACTCTCTGAGCTTCGCTGTCTCTTATAATGGAACTTATCATGTTTATTATGCCGTTCACAGTCAGAGGCTCGAGGTTTATCAATCTAGCGTCTTGTGTTATGTCTAGTATCTTTACTTTATCATCCTCAACAAGTTTAGGATCATAGAACTTGAACGGTTCAAGGTTTGATATTATCTTATCTCTTGGCTCTGAGAGAGATATATAGATCCCTGTTTCATCATACTTTTTTGCTCCGTTAAAAAGGAAGTGTTCAGCAAGAATTGTTTTGCCTGTACCACAGCTCCCTGACAGGAGCACAGAGTTCCCTTTTGGGATTCCGCCGTTTAATATCTCATCCAGTTCAGGAATTCCTGTTTTTATTAGTTCAACCATTTTAATTCTATATTATTAATTATCCTTATCTATTAAATACACTACGTTTTTTTCCCTATTTTCGTTATGTTCTGAGGTTATTAGATGGATTTAACAAATTTCACTGGATCAGTTCTGTTAATGGTAGAGAAGATACCTTATGGACGGATCTCAACGTATAAGGCGATTGCTGGGGCGTTAGGGGATGTGCAGTTTGCAAGGGCTGTGGGGAATGCATTAAATAAGAATCCTGAGCCTGTGAAGATTCCATGCCATCGGGTTGTATGCTCAGATGGCCTGATTGGAGGCTACAGTCAAGGTATCTCTGAGAAGATTAAAATCTTGACTTCTGAAGGCATCGTCGTTGTGGATGGTCGTATACGTGATTTTATGGAAGTGTTTATCGGAGCATATGACTTGAAAGCACCTTAAGCTGTTTTGCAGATATCCGTGGAATTCCTTTAATCCTTTCGCCGTTGTCTGTGAGATTAACCAGGTGTGCACTTGATTTTTTTGCTATGTTTTCGAGTAGTGTTTTCCCTATGGTTAGCTTCTTTAGCTTAAACTCTTTGTTATAGTCTCCTGAGTACTCTCCTATCTCTGAGCCAAAGTCCATTCCTGCAAGGGCTATAATCCCTGCCTTAAAGTGGTCTGCAAGGAAGACTGCTCTGTCGCCGTCAGTGAATCCGCCGAAGTTGAGCAGTTTCCCGAATGGTTTAACCTGTGTTGTACCTACAACATTTTCCATATCTGGAACATATTTTATGATTTTGTCAATGTTGTCTGCGTGGGCGTGCACAACTGTTATGGTTCCTCTTTTGTTTGCATTGATTATTGCATCGGTGTCTCCATCGAGGTCTGTTACCTGTATTCTAGGGATTAGCTTATATTCAAGAAGTGCTTTAACTGCTCCATCTGCTGCAATCAGGATACACTCTTTCTGAAGGCTCTCTGTTTTGATCTGGTCTATATCTAATGTAAGGGAGGGTCCTGCGCCGAACACGATAACACATTTTTTCTTTATGGAATAGAATTGGTTAATGTCTGCTTTCCTAATTAGGCTGTTGAGTAATTCAGCTGACTTTCTGTCTTTTCCTATGTCAAGTCTCAATTCTTTTGTAATCTGTTCATATTCCATTATTAAAAATAATTAGGTATTACTTATTTTAATTAAATCAAATATTGTCTTAGGAGGATGGAATGAAAGCAAAAACAGGAACAGACCTACTTAAGACGGGTTTTGCAAAGATGGTTAAAGGTGGCGTTGTAATGGATGTCACGAATGCTGAGCAGGCGAGGATTGCAGAAGATGCTGGTGCAGTTGCGGTGATGGCTCTTGAGAGAGTTCCGGCAGATATAAGGGCTGTGGGGGGTGTTGCTCGCATGGCTGATCCTGAGAAGATACTTGAGATAATGGATGTTGTGTCAATTCCTGTTATGGCTAAGGTGCGAATTGGGCACTTCGTTGAGGCGCAGATTCTAGAAAGCCTTGGGGTTGACATGATTGATGAATCCGAGGTTTTGACTCCTGCAGATGAGAATAATCATATAAACAAGCAGAAATTCAAGATCCCGTTTGTTTGCGGTGCAAGAGATCTGGGTGAGGCCTTAAGAAGGATCTCGGAAGGTGCTGCGATGCTCCGGACAAAGGGTGAGGCAGGCACAGGCAACATCGTTGAGGCGGTGAGGCATATGCGTCTGATAAACTCTCAGATCAGGAAGGTTCAGAACATGGATGAGGATGAACTATATACTGAGGCTAAAAACCTGCAGGTGCCTTTATGTAATCTAAGAGATGTTAAAGATCATGGGAGGCTTCCTTTGGTTAATTTTGCGGCAGGCGGCATAGCAAGCCCTGCAGACGCTGCCTTGATGATGCAGCTTGGAGCAGACGGTAACTTTGTTGGTTCAGGGATCTTTAAGTCCGATGATCCTGAGACTATGGCAAAAGCAATAGTTGAGTCTACGGCGCATTATGATGATCCTAAACTTCTATCTGAGGTGTCGAAGGGGTTGCAGGGTGCTATGAAGGGCATTGACATAAAATGTCTTGATGATAGTGATCTCCTCCAACATAGGGGTGTATGATAATGTTTATTGTCTTGGAGGGAATAGATGGATGCGGTAAATCGACGCAGGCTCGGCTTCTATATGACTGGCTTATAAGTGAAGGGTCGGATGTTCTAATAACAACTGAGCCAACAAAGAATGTCATCGGATCATGTGTCAGGGAGATACTTTCTAGTGGCAAAGAGATTGATTCGAGTGCTCTTGCATTGTTGTTTACATCTGACCGGTATGAACATATTAAAACCGAGATAGCACCTGCGTTAGAGTCTAAGAAGATTGTCATATCCGAGAGATATTATTACTCTACAATAGCCTATCAGGCGGCGCAGTATGTTGACTGGAACTGGCTTAAAACCATAAATTCTTATGCGATTGAAAATAAGCCAGATATTGCGTTTTTGCTTGATATATCCCCTAATGTTGCGATACCTAAGATCCAGGAGAAAGACAGAAAATTCAGGGAATTGCTTGAGAGGTCTCGCAGAAAGGTTGAAGATCTCAGGAAGCATTACCTGAACAACCGGAGGGCAATGTTTGGGAAACTTAACCAGAAGAAGGCTGCAGATGAGATTCTTGAGTTGAACCGGAAGCTTGTGAATGCAGAGGAAGAATACGAGCTTGAAAAATCAAAGTATCTGAAATTTGAGAGATTTGAAAAGCCCACAACATTAGAATCTGAGACCAGTAAATATGATATGTTCCTTGGCAGGGTAAGAGAAAACTACCTTAAGTTCGATGATTTAGTGAAGATTAATGCATCAAAACCTATTGATATTGTATTCGATGACATCAAAAGAGTCATCAAAAAACATCTTTAGCCTTGAATAGTGTTTCCTTTAATGCGTATCTTGAAGCCGAATTCAGTTGCCACATCCACATTGGTTTTCGTATGCTGTGTTATCTCACTTACCCTTACACACCCACCCAATAAGGCAAGATACGGTATGATCTGGTCTGCCATGTACTTGTCTAATGCGGCATTTGAATCTATCTCTTTGATTATGTCTTCTGCAGCCTCTTTTCCAACAGCCTCTGATTTTTTCCCTTTTTCTCCGATATGGTCTGATCCAAGTATTGTATTCTCTGTTTTTACCCATAATGTGATCCCTGAACCATAACATAAGGTGTCTGAGTATTCTTCTTTGATTTTTATGTTTTCTCTGATGTCTGTATCTGTTAGCCTGTTATATAACAGAGATCTTGCGGATTCCATCTGTCTCTTTGCGACCTCTGCATTCTTCAGGTTTCTGTGGGCATGTGAGATCCCTCTAACCCTGAGAAGTTTTCCCTGCTTGGTTAGATTAATTTTTTCCATTCCTTTGATGGGCTCTATCTCTGCTTCAACTATGCCGCCTCCTCTTGGATAATATCCTCTCCTATCAAGGCTGATATTTGCTTTGTAACCGAATCTCTTCAAAACCGGCAGCGTAACGTATCTTAGATAATCTATGGATGGGCTCCATTTTACATCGGTTCCTCCTGTAATCCTTAGTTTAACTGCTTTTTTTGTAAACATTGCAGGGATCATTATGGCTTGCAGGAGTAATGTTACTGATCCTGCCGTGCCTATGTTGAGCTTTATTCTGCCTCCTTGAAGGTTTCCTGGATTAAACTCCAGCTTACTTGATCCAATATAAAGCCCGTCCACTTTCGCATCACAGAGTCTGGCTACCGCATCTATCGCATGCAGGTGTTGCGGCCTTATACCTGGATTTGGTCTGTTGGCTCTTATATTCTCTATCCTGAATTTCTCACCAGTTACTGCACTTAATGCGGTACATGTCCTCAGGATCTGTCCGCCGCCTTCTCCACGTGCTCCGTTGATGGATATCATCTTCATGTATTTAATTTGAAGGAAACCAAATATTTAATCACGAAATGACTGAGTTTAGGATAAATCTTCGGGATGATCTTGTGTCTGGGATAGATCGTATGGTAGATGGAGTGGAGGTAAAAGATAGGTCGCATGCGATTGAGATAATCCTCTCAAGGCTGCTGTATGCAAAAAAGGTCAATAAGGCAGTGATTCTTGCAGGCGGCAAAGGGACAAGGATGCGGCCATTCACCTATGAGATGCCTAAGCCAATGATTCCTGTTCAGGGTAAACCTCTTGTGCAGCATATCATTGAGCTGTTGAGGAGATATGATATAAGGGACATAATCCTCTCAACAGGATACATGGGTGATAAGATCAGGGAATACTTTGGTGATGGTTCAAAGCTTGGTGTAGACATATCCTATATTGAGGAAGAGGATGAACTGGGTACGGCCGGTGCATTAAATCTAATGAGGGATGTTTTGAAGGGTTCTTTTCTTATGTTTAATGGAGATATTCTTGCAAATATAGACCTCCATAATTTCATAATGTTTCACGGTGAGAGTAATGCGCTTGCAACAATCGCGTTGACCCCTGTAAAAGATCCTTCGCGTTTTGGTGTTGCAAGGCTTCGGGGGAACCAGATACTGGAGTTCATCGAGAAACCCTCAACCGGTGTACACTCAAAGCTCATAAACGCGGGTGTCTATGTGATAGATCCTAAGGTTCTGGATTATGTACCTGAGGGCAAGGCTATGATGGAAACTGATGTATTTCCCCGGCTTGCACAAGACGGCAGACTCTTCGGCTACCCGTTTGATGGGCAGTGGTTTGATACCGGAACCCATGACGCTTATGAGAAAGCAATAAAAGAATGGAAGGGAATTAACTAAAGTGAGGGTGTGAATATGTCTATATTTCGTGCATATGATATACGTGGTGTGGTTGGCAAGGATTTGTCTGAGGACATGGCCCAGAATATAGGGAAGGCTTTTGGGACATATGTTGGCGGCGGCGATATTGTTGTTGGAGCAGACTGTAGGTTGAGTTCTCCTGCGTTAAATGATGCACTCATCAAGGGATTGGTTTCTGTAGGATGTAATGTGACTGATATTGGAATGGTTCCCACCCCTGTTCTATATTTTTCAATCAGATGCTGTGAGATGGATGGAGGTATCATGATTACCGGATCACATAATGCAGCGGAATATAATGGCTTTAAGATGTGCCGGGGAACCGAAGCACTATACGGTGACAGTATACAAAAGATTAGAAGGATAATTGAGTCCGGAGACTATTCGGTGGGTAATGGCCGGGTTGTTAAAAAAGAGATAACAGATGACTATGTGGAGTTAGTGAAGGAAAAGATAAACTTGGGAAGACCCCTAAAAGTTGTGGTGGATGCAGGAAACGGATCTGCCGGACCAACTGCGCTAAAACTATTTAAGGATCTTGGCTGCACTGTAGTGCCACTATACTGTGAACCTGACGGCAGTTTCCCGAACCATCATCCTGATCCGACAGTGGATGCAGTACTTGCGGATTTGATTGAAAGGGTGCGGGTGGAGGATGCAGATTTTGGTGTAGCATATGACGGCGACGGCGACCGGGCCGGGTTCGTGGATGATAAGGGCTCAATAATTCGGGGTGATCAGGCTTTGATGTTGTTTTCAAGAGAAATCCTCAAAAAACACAAAAAAGCAAAGATAATCCTGGAAGTGAAGTGTTCTCAGGCGTTAATTGAAGATATCAAAGAGCATGGGGGCATACCTATCATGTATCGAACCGGTCATTCGTTCATAAAAAAGAAGATGAAGGAAGAGGATGCTTTGCTTGCCGGGGAGATGTCTGGTCACTTCTTTTTTGCAGACAACTATTATGGTTTTGATGATGCAATATTTGCGTCTCTGCGAATGGCGCAGATCCTGTCGAATTCTGATATGTTGCTCTCAGATATTATTGCCCGAACCCCTCAATATGAGTCAACCCCTGAGATAAGGATTCCTTGTCCTGATGATGTCAAGTTCAAAATTGTCGGGGAAATAACTGAGAAATTCAAGAAATCATATGATGTTATTACTGTTGACGGTGCAAGAATACAATTCAAAGATGGCTGGGGTCTTGTGCGTGCATCAAACACGGAGCCTGCATTGATTCTGAGGTTTGAGGCTAAGACAAAAAAGAGGCTTGCCGAAATTAAGGAAATTATTGAACATGAACTTAAAAAGCATCAGATAATCCTTTAATCTATGAGGTCGTTGGGTGCTTTTTGGTTTCTGAGTAGGTCGTCAAAGGTTTCTTTTTCCCTGATGACCTCTACTGTTCCACCCCATGTAAGTATTTCAGCAGGCCGGGGTCTTTGGTTGTATTGGCTGGACATACTAAATCCATATGCGCCTGTGTCATATACTGCTATTATGTCTCCTCCTTTGACTCTTGGAAGTTTTCTTTCTCTTGCCAAGATATCCCCTGATTCACAGATGTTTCCGACTATGTCATATGTCTCGGTTGCGTTTTCATCAATCCTGTTTAAGACCTGGATTCTATGATATGAATCATACATAGAAGGCCTCATCAATACATTGAATCCTGCATCAACGTTTACGAACTTCTTATATGGGGTCTCCTTAACTCCTGTGACCTTGCATAAAAGCACTCCTACGTTTCCTAAAATATATCTGCCTGGTTCAAACCATAGTTCCGGTTCGTAATTAAGTTTTTTGTTGTATTCATTAACAACCGGTATTATTGTTCCTGCATAATCGTCTGGTGTCGGAGTCGCATCATCGGTGTATTGGATGCCTAGTCCTCCTCCAAGGTCTATGAATTTCAACTCTAATCCTATTTTCTCTTTAAGCTCTAATGTAAACTGCATTATTTTTTCTGTCATATCCTTAAATGCGTTCATGTCTGTTATCTGTGAGCCTATATGTGTGTGTATTCCTTTGATTTCTATCCAATCAAGGGTTTGGGCAGTAATGTATGCATCCAACGCTATGTTATTCTCTAAGTGAATTCCGAACTTAGACTCTTTAAGGCCGGTAGATATCTTTGGGTGTGTTTTCGGATCTATTGCTGGATTCACCCTAAAAGAGACATTTACTGCTTTTCTTTTGTTTTTCGCTATCTTATGTAACCTATGTAATTCATCGATTGAATCAATGTTTACTATGATACCTGCTTCAATGGCGTCATCTAAATCTTGGTCTGTTTTGCTGTTGTTTGTGAATATTATATCTTTTGGTTTTATACCTATTCTCTGGGCTACCTTAAGTTCGCCTATGGACACAACATCCGCGCAAGAACCCTCTTGGCGGAGTATGTGGCAGATTGCAAGTGAGGAATTGGCCTTTAATGCATAAAATATTTTTGTATTCCTGTATCTGCTCTTGAATGCTGACAGAAATTCTCTATAATTTTTCCTTATCTGCTCTTCGCTGTAAACATACAGGGGTGTGCCTAATTTTTCTGCTATCTTTAAAAGAAATTTTTGATTCATTTTAATTGTCCACTCATAATATTATTCTGAGTCAATAGATTAAAAATGGAGATTCTTAGCCCCGACTTCAGGTTTGATGCGTCCTTTCTTGAGGATAAATTCAAAAATATTGCAGGTGAATTAACAAAAAAGGAGTTTGATCGGGAGCTGTTACGCAAAAGATTTATTGCCGAGGATGTTAGGGTGCAAAAACTGAAACCAGAGACACCCAAAAACATATCTTTTTTGTCTGTTGACTCTGCAATAGTCAAAAAAGAGCTTAGATATCATGCGATCTGGGGTTCTCATCCGGTTGTCTTATACTCTGAATTCGATGGAAGCAGGCATCCTGATCCTTTGGCGCAGGGGGAAATAGGGTATGTGAATCTAATGTATAATTCTTTTCCTGATATCGGGGTTTTTTTGCCGTATAGGCATATAGACTCTAGAATGAATTCTCTTAGGATTATGGGAGAGTATGCCTCTTTAATGGATTCATATAGGTGTATGGATTCAGGGAGTGTGGATTATTTTTTGGTGGATGGAAGCCTCCAAACTAACCTTGCGAGGTTGAAAAATGAAGCTAAGATTTCAGGATTCCCTGAACATAAGGCGGCTCTTAGATTGCATAAGGAATTAATGGGTATGGGGAAGGTTATTGGTTTGGTTGAGGATTCTCATTCATCTGATCTGGCAAGGCGCATGGGTTTTGAAGTTCCGAATATTGTTTTATTGGATATGGTTTTGGATGATTGTGAGTATGTGTCAGAGAAAAAAGACGGCGTAAATATATGTCACCTGAAGCTACCTTCAAAACCTCTGAATTATATTCATTCAAGAAAAAGCAATCCTTTAGTTGTTAGGTGGGAGTTCTCATACGACGATTTCAGGCAGGATCTAGCAGTTATCGCAGGCTTATGGCTTATGGAAGATGACATATTGCACACCCAGATCTATCCTATGAGGTTAACTGACTATTTGACGAGGAGGCTGAAGATAGGGGGTGTTTTGGATGCCTTGATTGCAGAAAATGACGTGGATCCATTATATCGGAATATGAGGGAGGGTTAGATTTTCACAACATCTAATCCTGTTTCTTCAAGTAAACCGATGATCCTATGTTTTTCTGTGCCCATGCCTTTTTTCTCAATTAATGCAACCTCTGGTTTAGGCATTGTTTTTGCTATCATCTGCTCTATCATGACCTTATCTAATCTACCTAAATTGTGTTTTGGGCAGATGTGGCCTATTGCATATTTTCTGATCTTTGAAAACTTTCTGCAATAGTGTCCTCCCCCTAAACCTATTGCAGAAGGTGTGTCCTCAGGCTCTGATTCAACAAGCCTTTTTATGGCCTCTGCAACAGCGCTGCATGCATCCAAATCACTCCATTGTTTTTCTGAGCTGCCTACCTCAACAAACATTATCGGGAATCCAAGGGATGTTGGTCCATGATGTGTTGCCTCAAAGCTTGTTTCATATTCTAGGTCTCTTTTTTCTTTTTCCTCCTCCAGACAGATGAGTGCCTTCCGCAGATACGTTGCCGGGGCAATAGAGAGTTCACGCAGATTTCCGCCAAACTCTGCAGTGCCAAAGTTTCCTGGTGAATGGGTTGTTAGAACCTGGATCCCTGAGTCTGATTTATGCCTTGATGCAACAATACATACCTCCGGGTTTATTTGCAGCGTCTTATGATATAGGATTTCTTTTTCTACTCTGACTATGTTCACATCAGATATTTTTTCCAGGATTCTTGCAATATTTCTTCCGGCGGAGTCTCTACTATAAAATAAAACTATTTTACTAAACATTCTAAATCTATTTCATCTATAAGTTTCCCTATACCTATCTTTGACTCTATTGCCTTTATTTCATCCAGATCTGATATTGTTGCAGGTTTTTTAGGTACAAACCAGCATCTTCTTTTATCCGCAAGTTTATAGGTTTCTATTATCCTTGCTTTGTCTATTATCTCTTTTTTGTCCATGCCTATCAAGGGCCTGTAGATGGGTGATGCAACCTCGCTGAGTGTCTCCAAATTTTCGATGGTCTGGCTTGCAACCTGTCCAATGCTGTCTCCTGTGACTATGCCATGGGCTTTCTCTATGGCAGATATTTTTTGTGCAATCCTCAGCATGGTTCTTTTACAGATAACGCAGGCATATTTGCCTGAATTTTTTGCAATATCTGCAAGAATATTGTCATAGGGTACGACATAAAGCTTTATCCTGTGAATGGAAAACTCCTCAAGTACCTTTAGGATATCTTCTATTCCTCCTGTCCTCTCTTCTATGTTGAAGTGCAGCGCAACTACCTTGCAGCCTCTATGCATCATCATCCACGCAGCCACCGGGGAATCAATTCCCAAAGAGACTAACGCAACGACTTTGCTTTGTGTTCCATAGGGTAGTCCTCCCACTCCTTGTATCTTTTTATCAAATACGAATGCGTCTTCTTGCATTATCTCTACAAATATTGTTTTGTCTGGGTTAGTTAAGTTAACCGGGGCACCGATTTCCTCTATTATCCTTGATGCGACCGCTCTTTCCACATCCATGCTGCCGAAGCTGTGCTGTCCTGTTCTCTTGGCTCTCACAGCGAAACATTCTTTCTCTGATATTGTTTTTTTTGCCAGTTTAAGCCCTTCCTCAGCGATTATTTCAATATCTGCCGAGGTTTCGATTGCAGGGCTTACAGATACCACGCCAAAGACCCTGCTCAGAAAATGAGCAATCTGGTCGGCTTCACTGGTTTTTATGTATATTCTATGCCTTCTCCGCATGATTTTGCCTTCAAGACCTTTTTTCTTGAGCATATATCGTATATTTTCTATGAATCTGTTTTCAAACTTTCTTTTAACATACTCGCTTTTTAAAAATATTTCTCCATATCTGACTACTACAATGCTATACATTTTTATTTACGGATTACTAATTTAATGAAAGAGTAATAATAACAATTAACTATCTGGGGATAAAAATGGGTCTTATCAAGTCATTTAAAAACGAAGTTATCAATTTTGTTAGGATGATAACTCCGTCTAAAACAAACAAATTCTTCGAAGAACTGGATCCGGAGTCCTCCCGTCATATGGTCGGATACCTATTGGCTTTTGGTGTCCCCCTCTTTATAGGTTATTTTATGAACCTCTATTATAAGGCAGGGTTTGATTCTGAGAGCACATGCCAGATTAATTCAGCTATTGAATCAGCGTTTGTTACCTATCTTGTTCTTGTGTTTTTGCCTATTGCAGCTGGGGCCATCATCTCTCTTTTCGGTAAAGGCCTGACTGGCAGGGAAGTAGAACCCGAAGAAATTATCTCTATTATCGCATATCCTCTATCAGTTGTCCTGCTCACTGGACTATTCAGAGCCCATATATTAACAATAGTCTTGCATTACCTGGGCATAGGCTATGGGCTGTATCTGTTATATGTTGCAATCAATGCGAGATTTGGCTTTGATAAATCCCTAATCATATTCATCTTCTTTTTGGTAGTCTCTTCATTTTTGTTGATGGTCATGTTTTGGATTGGGCTCTCTATTATAAACCTCATAGCAAAAGCCTTAAACTGGTTTGGAATACCTAGAAACGAGGCACCAATTCGAATCATACCCCCTTGGTGTTATTAAGTTATTGTTGATGTGTTAAATAGTATCGATGGCTGTTCTGGACGAAGATTTTGGTTTTTTCCACATAAATGTTTTAGACCTCACCAAAAAGAGGGTGTGGAAGGCATATTTGATTCTGTTAGGGAAGGTATTCCTTTATTGTTGAATAGTCCGACTGGAACAGGGAAGACTGCCATGGTTTTGGGTGGTGTCTTGGAGGCTATGTCAAAGGATGAGAAACTTGCCGTAATTACTAGAACCCACAGCCAGTATCGGATGTTTATTCAGGAATTTATGCGTGTTAAAAGAAAACATAGCAACTTAAAATTTGGTTTGCTTGTTGGACGAGGTAATGTTTGCCCAATGAATGTGGACTATGACTTATGCGGTCTCATGCGTAAGAATTCTTTATCCCGGATAAAAAAGGGTGTTGTTTGGTATGGTCGGGACTGGATTTCTAGCATGGGCTTTACTAAGCCTGATGAATTATTCTGTCCGTATCTCATTAATTGTTTCCAAGAGGATCAGAGTAAGTCTTTGTTTAATGGTGAAGCGATGAGGCTGATTAATGATCAGCTAAATAATCCTGTGACCCCTGAAAAATTTTTTATGTACTGTGTTAACCGAATATATCCTAAGTGTCCCTATGAGCTTATGAAGAATACGTTAAGCAGATCTGATGTTATAGTCCTCCACTATCATTATCTTCTTGATCCGAATGTCAGGGAATCTGTTATTAGCTCTAATTGGTTTGGCTGTGGCTTTGAAGATGTGCATCTGGTAGTGGATGAAGCACATAATCTATCTGCGTATCTGCAAGATATCTGTTCACTGGAGTTCAGTAAAAAAGATGTTTTGGATGCACTTCAGTTAGTTAATGAGGGAAAACTATATGACATCGAATATTCCCTGGAATCAATTAAAAAAAATATTGTTGACGTAGTCATCCTCCTAGAAGACCTTAACCTTTTTTTGTATAATTGGTTTTCAAGTAAACACAACTCTGAGCTTTTAGGTGGATTAATTGAGGATGTAGTGTCTAAAGAAGAAATGTTTAAGCCTGATTCTGAATCATTAGAGCGTTTATATTCTGCAGCAGAATCCATAAGAACCCAATTCCATAAAAAGAAACAGAGCCTGCAGATCCCTGATGAAACACCTCTTCCGGGCATATGTCGGGTGGCTGAAGCATTAAAACAGATCCTTGACAAATCAGAGGACCGATACATCAAGATGGTATCCATCAAACCTTTGTCGAAAACTGTTGGAGAAACCCTTGATGGGCGAATCAATATCGAAGACTATGATATCTCCATGAAAATAATCGATATAGATCCCCGGGATGCAGTGAAATATCTCTCGGACTCTTTCAGATCACTAACACTCCTTTCCGGGACATTAACGCCGACAAAACTATATCGTAAGCTTTTGTTCTATGATGAAATCAATACTCGGGAAATGAACATTTCTTCTCCGTTTCCTCTGGAAAACCGGTTTATACTCTGCTGTAAGGACACAAGTTCTCAGAGGAGACTCCGTGAAAATGAGATGAACCGTGCTAACATAAAAGAATGCATGAAAGCATTGTTTGCAGTTGAAGGAAATATTGCATTATTTTTCACAAGTTATGGTTTGAAAGAAGAATATCTTAGCTACTCTCTGGGCCTGTCTCAGAGGTCTGGGAAGGAATTAATGGATGAAAGCCGGATGATAAACAAACACAAATTTATCGAAGAATACAAAAATCATGGGAACGCCGCTTTATTGGGTGTATGCCGGGGGAGTTTTAGTGAAGGCGTTGATTTCACAGGGGAAGCAATGAACGCTGTAGCAGTTATAGGTCTTCCCCTATCTCAGTGGAACCTGAAACAAAAGAAAATCAATCACTACTATGAGCGTATGTTTGGGCGGGGCGCAGGTAAAGAGATAGGCTATTATCTCTCAGCTGTAACTGCGGCAGTCCAGGCCTTGGGTCGATGCATAAGAAGCCCCCGGGAGCGGGGAATACTCCTCTTAGGTGATTCACGGTACTGTGATGTGTCCTCCTTTGGTGTTATGAAATTGCTTCCGGATTGGATGCAAAATGAAATGCAGGTGATTCATTCAAATGAAGCCGAATCATTAATAACCCAAAAAATCAAGGAATGGGGTTCCATGCAGGGGCCAGACCTATCCAAGGATTCCAGTGTAGAAGATACTCTACCTCCTAAAACCGATTCAGGTCGGGTTGATTTAAACCTAACCCAACTCATTTTGGAAACTATCACAGAAACTAAATCACGGTTCGGAAGCGGATTGGTTTCGGGTATATTAACCGGATCAAAAAACAAAAAAATAATCGGGAAAGGATTCAATGAGTCCAAATATTATGGTGTTTTGTCGCATTTAACGCAGAAGCAGGTGCTTGATAAAATAAATGATCTAATCTCCAAGGACGTGATTCATCGAACCCGGGGCCGGTATCCTGTGCTGAAAATAACTGATAAACAAGATACGATAAACACATACATATAATACCTACTCATCTAGTCTTCCTTTAACCCTGGAATCCAATAAATCTGCGTAATGTAGTAGAACTGCTTCAGGTGTCTGGGGGTTCACCGCCGAACCCCAGCCATTCGACACCTCCCCATGATGACTTAACAGCATATTACGCAACTTTAATTCTAAATCCTTAGGAAAGTTATTTATTTCCTTGATGTGTTCTGATATCAGTTGATCGCATGATATTATGTGGTTTAGGTGTGTTCCTTCTTCGGTCCAGGATATCGCCATACGCTCGTACTCGTATGTATATATTTTACCTAAATCATGCAGTATTGCCCCTACAATAACCAGGTCTCGATCAATCCCCTTATAATATGCTTGCATGCAGTCGCAGAGTTTGAGCACACCCAATGTGTGCTCCATCAGACCCCCTAGGTAGTTGTGGTGTTTTCTTTGGGCGGCCGGGCAATTAATAAAAGACTGTTTTAGTTCCGGGTCACATAGAAATGATTCCACCAGCGTCTTTAGGAAGGTGTCAGTGACTTGGTCCATATACTCTTTGAGTTCAGCAAATAATTTATCCCGGTCTCGGTCTACTGCGTACTTGAAGTCGGATTCATCATACTCTGCCGTATCTATGCGGCGCACGTATTCTCCTTTATTGGGGCTGACTGTTAGATTGTATTCGTTGTTGAATCTTCCTACACTGCCTTTAACCTCAACGACGTCTCCTTCAGTTAACCCGTCTAGTATCTGGTGGGTTTTTTTGGTTTTGGAGGTCCAGTGGTTCGCATTTATTGTGCCGGTTCTGTCACCTAAAACAAACTGGATGAAGTGGTCGCCGTTCCGGGTTTTTTTGACTCGGATCGAGTATACTGCTAACTGCATCTCTACGGGTTTCTCTGATCCTATGTCTTTAACATACAAGGTTTTCACCATAATATAACTCTGATTACACAATATAAAATAATCTGCTATCCAACACACTTTATCATTAGATAGGTTATTCTTTGTTTAGTTTTTTTCGTGGTGATTACAGGATTTCCTTTATTAATCTGGTTTTTTTCTCCGAAGTTTTCTCCACAGTTTTCTCCGAAGTTTTCTCCACAGTTTTCTCCACGGTTTTTTCGATGCTGTGGGTTTCACCAACATGTTTCTTTCTGTGGATGTTTTATGTGCATACCTCAAAAATAACTAATTGCAATAATTAACAGAGGGAATAGATAAAAGATGATTAGGCGTAAACCTCGAGACAAAGAAAAAGTAGATGCTTTAGTGAAGGTTGTTAAGTGCCTGATTAAGAAGTATATCAAATTCAAAGACGGGAAGATGGAGGTTGATCCCTCCTGGTAAAATGCAAGAAACATACTATTTTTTTAGCAAGGTTAATGGCAGATTATCTGAGAATAACCTTTTATCCTTTGCTTCCCATAAAGAGGCTTACTGCTATGCCTGTTACGAATGCTACCATTGAATCTGAGACAAAATATGCTTCAGATAGCAGTTCTTCTAGAGGGTATCCTCCCCAGAAATATCCTAGTATTATTGAAAGTATTCCCCCCACCACGAAAACGACCATTAAATGCCTCAGTCCCTTCAGGTAGTCGCTGTAGCTTTGATAGATGAAGAAAAACGCCGCTAGCATGAATGTGGCGAAGAATGCCATACCCACTGTGGTATTTGGGGCTGCGATGGTTTTTGATGATATGACTCCGAATTCTGCAACAATAAGGTAGGCGACTACAACACCTAGCCTTTTGTCTTCTTTGAGTGCTTGGATCGAGGTTATTTCTTTTATGTCATGTTTTTTGATTTTTCTTTTGCTGTCTTCTTTGGCTGCAGTTACTATTTTTCCAGGGACTTTCCCCCTTAAATGAATTTTTCTAAGAGAGAAGAATGCTGCGCGGACGGCTATTATGAATGCGATGAATCCTGCAACTGAACCCACTCCTCCAAATATGAGTGTATCTATTGTGGGGCCTTCACTGCTAAGTTTTTCAAGGAATAGTTCAAGGAACTGGTAAAAT
>JAUWTD010000065.1 GCA_030609775.1 Candidatus Altarchaeota archaeon | reverse complement strand
TGCTTCGAAAGATTCTAAGGTTGTTGGTAAGGAGGGTGTTCCTGTGGAGTCTTCTGTGGAGGGTGGCGCTTCGAAAGATTCTAAGGTTGTTGGTAAGGAGGGTGTTCCTGTGGAGTCTTCTGTGGAAGATGGCGCTTCTAAAGATTCTAAGGTTGTTGGTAAGGGGGATGGTCGGATAAAGTCTTCTGTGGAAGATGGCGCTTCTAAAGATTCTAAGGTTGTTGGTAAGGAGGGTGTTCCGGTGGAGTCTTCTGTTGGGGGTGCTTCGAAAGGTTCTAAGGTTGTTGGTAAGGAGGGTGGTCGGATAAAGTCTTCTGTGGAGGGTGGCGCTTCGAAAGGTTCTAAGGTTGTTGGTAAGTGGGGTGGTTGGGTGAAGTCTTCTTTGAAAAGCAGTGCCTCAAAGAAACTCAAACGCAAAGTTGATGGTGGTCGCAGTAAGAAGCGTAAGGATGTAAAAGAGAAAAAGGAAATTGTCGGGCAGGAAGCTGAATCAGGGTATGTTGAAGTGGTTGAGGGGAAGCGAGAGAGTGTTCATAGTAAGAAATCTGTGTTGGAGGATAAAGAGAAAAAGATTAAGCTTTTGATGGATATAACTAAAGACAATGAGGTGTTGAATCAGTCGGAGTCTCAGTTAAATGAGGTGCGGCAGAAGTCAGAGGGATTGGAAAAAGACATAGCTTCAGATGAGCAGAAGATTAAAGAAATCAATAAACAGCTAGTTGAATTGAATTCAGATGAGCAGAAGATAGAGGCTGAAAAAAACAGCAGATTAAGTGAGTTGAAGAGTATACAGGCTAAAAGATCAGAGATAGATACTGCTAAAACGGAAGTTCTTCAAAAGCAGGTGAATATACGTAAAGAAGTGGAGAAGGTCGCGCATGATAAAGAGAATCTTTTAACTGAAATCAAAAACATGGAAAACAGTCAAAAAGACCTTGAATCCCCTCTTAAGGACTTAGTGCAGCAATCTGAGCAGTCTGCACTTGAGCTTTCGTCTATTGAGGGGAAGATAAATAGCTTAAATAAGCAGGTTCAGGATATTGTTTCCCATGAACAGGAGATTAATGAAGAAAAGAGTAAGTATACGTGTGAAGTGGAGGAGTTGAGGGGGCGTGCTGAGTCTATGAAGAATGAGTTTCTTGGGAAGAAGGCCCAGATTAGAAACGAATTGGATGAGCTATTTAAGAAAAAAAGCGGTCTTGAGGAGGAGTTCAAACAGGTTATAGGTGAGCGCAATGTCCTTAAGTCTCAGCAAGATAATATTGAAGCAGAGTGTAGCCGATACCTGCAACAGTTGTCTGGATTTGATCCGAAGATCTCTGACTTAAATAAACAGGTTCAAAATTTTGTTTCCAGTATCTCTGGGATTGAGAAGGAGAAAAATAAGTATGAGAAGCTGCTTCAGGATATAAAGGCGCAGAGATCTGGGATTGAGGAGAAGCGTTTGGAGATTTCAGGAGAGCGGGACCGGATGAAGAAACAGTTGGATGATTTTATAAAAAAGAGAGACATTTTTAAGGAAGAATTCTCTCAGGTTATGGAACGACGCAATATTTTGGAATCTCAGTTCACAGAGATTGAAAAGAATTCAATATCCTCCAAACAAGAGCTTTCATATGCCAACCAGAGAATTATTGATCTTAGTAATCAGATCCAGGATATTGTTTCTAGTATCCCTGAGATTGAGGAGGAGAAGAATAGGCGTGAGAAGATGCTTCAGGATACTGAGTCCAGGAAATCAGTAATAGAACAAAAAAGCGTTAAGTTGGCGCAGGCGCAGGCTCGGATGGAAACGGAGATGAATGAACTGGAAGCAAAAAAAAGTGAGTTAGACAAGAAGTTAACTATTTCAGAAAAGAATAAGTCATCTGATTTGGATTCTATAATGGATAAGTCCGAAAAAGAGATCATGGATGTAAAGGTTAAAACTTTCAAGGAAGCGCTTGAAGGCATAAAGAAGCAGTATAGGCAGTCTATGATTGAGTTGTCGCCTATTAATGAGACTATTTCTGAGTTAAAAAACCAGATCCATGATCTTGTTTCCCGTATGCAGGAGATTGAGGAAAAGAAGTGTAGATATGGAAATGAAGTGAATACATTAAAGGAGCGTGTGGCGTCTACGAAAAATGAATTCCTCGGGAAGGCCGGGGATATCAAAAATGAGTTGGATACACTCTTTAACAGGAAAATGGTGATTAAGAATGGATTCAAGCAGATTATGGATGAACGAAGTGTCCTTGAACCTAAGCTTAGATTTATTCAGAATCAGGTTGATCAATCCTTAAACGAGGTATCTTCGTTTGATCCGAAGATTTCTGAGTTAGATAAGCAGATTCATGATCTTGTTTCCCGTATCCAGGGGATTGAGGAAGAGAAGCATGGGCGGGAGAAGTTGCTTCAGGATATTTTTGACCAGAAGTCTGAGATAGAGTGGAAAAGAGAGAAAGTATCTCAGAGTCGGGTAGAGATACAAGAGAAACTGGATGATGTTTGTGTGAGACGGGATAATTTCAAGAAACAGTTTAAGGATCTAACAGAGGTCCGCAATAATCTTAAGTCTCAGCTTAAAGAAATAGGGCGGCAGTCTGGGCAGTCTCAGGAGAAGATGTCTTCTATAGGTAAAACAATAGTTGACTTAACTAAGCAGATTAAGGGTCTGGATGATCGTATGCGGGAGATTGAGAAGGAGAAGAATAAGCATGAGAAGCTACTTCAGGACATAACTGCGCAGAAATCTGGGGTTGAAAAGAAGCATTCAGAGCTTCTCCAGAAGCAGGATCAGATAAAAAAACAATTTGAGGAACTCAAGAAGAAAGAGGGTGAGGTTCAGCAAAGAATCGATGGGTTAGCAGACAAACGCAGTAGCATGGATTCACAACTCAATACTATGGAAGAGCAGATAAAGCAGTTACAGCAGGAACTCTCAAACCTTGATTTGAAGATAGTTGACCTAAATAAGTCGGTTGAGGATCTTAACAAAAGGGAGCAGAAGATAGAAAACGAAAAAAAGGAAAAAGAGAAGAAGATTAAGGAATTCAAGAAGAGCATCAAGGTTAAGCGCAGTGAGTTAGTTCAAAATCAGGCAGATTTAATAAAGCGTATGGGCATTATCGCTCAAAAGAGAAAAGAGCTTTCTATGAGCATAAAGAAGATGATAGCTGAGCAATCTAATCTTGAGGCTGACTTTGAGGCTAAATTATCTGCTTTGGCAGATGCGTGATTTCTTTTGATATGAAAACCAGGATAGGTGTTATAGGGTGTGGGGGGGTTATTTCTCGAAAGGTGGGGGATATTGCGCAGAGGATTGGTGTAGACATAGCTCAAAGCAATTCTGTTCTAATTTGCGGTGGGCGCGGGGGTGTTATGGAGGCTGCATGCCGTGGGTCTAAGTCTGCAGGGGGTCTTAGTGTAGGTATTTTACCGTCAGTTGATTTGGAAGACTCCAATCCTTATGTTGATGTTTGTATCACAACTGGTATGGGGTTTGCTAGAAATGCGCTTGTAGTTTCATCATCTGATGTTGTGATAATGGTAAATGGGCGGGCTGGGACCCTATCTGAGGTTTGTCTTGCATTAAATTATGGGCGTTCTGTGGTGGTTGTTTCGGATTCAGGCGGTTTAGCTGATTCTGTTAAAGAAAAACTATGTGAGATGGGAATTGTTCAAAAGCTTTATTCTGCAAAAGCGGCTGATGCTGTGCAAACGGCATTGAGTCTTATAGGGAAATAATATTTAGAATCCTTCAAGTGTTGTTTGTTTTCCTTTGCCTTTTAACTCATCTTCTGTGTATCCGAGTGCCTCAAGTATTCTTAAAACTGCTGGAAGGACCTGGTTGTTTATGTAGTAGTATGTGTCGTAGTCGCCTTCTTCAACGAAGTCTACGACTTTTGCTTTATCACTTATGCTGCTGCCTTTTTTGGTTATTACATATGTTACGATGTTGCCTTGTTTAAATTCCATGCCTTTCTTCATCGCTTTTTTTGCAGCCTGGATATGTGGTCCTTCGTTTTTATATTCTCCCATATCTTTTGTGATCTGGGTGTTTATTGTAAGATCGCTTAGGGGTATTTCTCCTTTCTTTATTTCTTGGACCATGTCTTTTACGATCTTGGCTGCTTTATCTGGTGTTTTATCTCTTAATAACACATTTAGGACTTTTTTTTGTGTGTTTTTTGCGACATTCGCCCAATCTCTTCTTCGTGTTTCCAGTCCCTTAATTATTAGTTTCCCTTTTCTGTCTATTACTGCGTATCGTTTCTTTGTTATGAATATACCTCTTGGATAAAAGCCTTCGAATTCTAGTTCCATACCCTCTGGAAGCTCTGAGTTGATTTTTTTAAGGAAGCTTTTAGCGTGTTCCATTACCTCATCCCCTTCTAAGCCTTCTGTTTCTATTAGGTATACTGAATCTGTGTCGCCGTAGATTACCCCGAACCCGAAACTTGGCACAATCTCTATTGTCTCTTGTATGTATTTTCTTCCGAGTGCTGTTATTGCTTCTGCGCATTCTCTTGAATACCATCTAGCTCTTGGGAAGCCGAAGTAGCCGTACATGGAGTTGGCTAAAAGCTTTAATGCTTGTTGTTTAACGTCAAGGAATCTTTTTTTTCTGGGATCTTTTT
Organism: Candidatus Altarchaeota archaeon; assembly: GCA_030609775.1. GTDB lineage: Archaea > Altiarchaeota > Altiarchaeia > IMC4 > QMZM01 > JAUWTD01. Next base: position 2,015 of record JAUWTD010000065.1, on the reverse strand, counting down.
CTGCGTTTAGTTTCTTTTTTATTGTGATCCTTCTCTGCAGTAGACCTTCAAGGTTTTCGGGTATGAATCCTTTCTTTTTTTTGCAGAAGTAGTGTCCTGTTGGTGACATATATGCATCTTTCTGGCAACAGTTGCAGTCAAGTGTTGAGGGATCTATGTTATGTGATATGATTATGCTTGGGTAAAGTGACCTGAAGTCAAACAAGAGTATGTTGTCATGTATCCCTTTCTTTGGTTCTACAACATATCCTCCGCTGTAGGTTGTTCTCTGTCTTTTGTTTACGATCCGGTCAGAGGGTCTGTTTGGCACAAGGATCTTTTTCTCAAAAGCTTTTTTGATTAATAGAGATTCGACTCTCTGGCCTGAGCCGGCTCTAGATGATTGGTAGATGAGTTCTCTTGTTATTCGCGATATCTCATAATGTAGTGGCAGGAGTTCTAATGCGATTTCAAGTGTTGCTGTTGCATCACTCATAGAGTATTCCAGGAAAGCTGTGTATTCTTCAAATGTTGGATTATCCCATATGCCTGCCATCGCGTTCACTTGAATATCCTTTTTCTCCTCGCCTGTTATCTCCTGGTAAACATCCTCCAGCGTGTATCTTGGTATGTTAAAGATCTGTCTGCACACAGGGTACATGTCTACGTGGGGTCTGCCCTTTACTCTTGCGCCCATATTCATGCCTCTTCTCTCCATCCTCAACGGGCTGTTGTCTGCTCCAAGGGATAGTTTGATCTTGTGTTTTTCAGATCTATCCTTCAGGTAGGGGAAATCAAAGTTGTCTCCATTGTATGTTGTTATGATGTCTATTTCTCTTTTTTTTATGGTTTCGATGAATTTCTCTATTATTTCTTTCTCATCTCCGAGAACCTCAACATAATCGAGGTCTAGGCCTTCAATGGTCTTGTATGTCCACACTTTTTTCAGGCCATGGTTATCTGCGTAACTTATCATTATTATGGGGTCTTTTTCAGAGTCAGGTTCCCTGTCTGGGTTGTAGACTTCCATGTCAAAGGATGCAATCCTTAGGTTGAGCTTCTCGCAGTTTTCCATCGGAACAAGACCTGAGTCGGTGAGGTATCTCTCGGCAAAGGGTATATGTGCCTCACGCACTTCTTCACAGTTTTCGAGTTCTCGTATAATGGCTCTTAGGTCTGGTACGTTTCGCGGATGATTTACTGTAATCCTTAATACATCCACTTCCTGTTCCATTTCAAGCATACGGGTTTTTTCTACATTTTTTATGTTACTTATCTTACCTATCTCTTCACTTAGCTTGTCTATCTCTCCTTCTTTGGGTAAAACATACATGTAGGGTTGGAAATCATATATTTCCTTAATCTCTCTGCCTTCATCTGTTTTATAAAACAGCCTTATCACTGTTTTATCATCTCTTGTCGTGTAGTCTGCATCAAGAAGGGTTTTCATCGTTTTTTTATTGTATTATTAAAGTATAGGTTTGCATGGTAAGTATAGGGTTCTGGGTGGGTGTTTTTGGGTTTGTTATAATGCGTTCTGAGGGGTTTTTAAACCCCTCATATACTCGTTGTGATGATCAACCTTTCTGAAGGTTGTTTTTTATCAGTCTTGCAAATGTAATGAATCCCGTATGTCCCAGCATCCGGGAGTATGGGCGGACGACCTTCATATTCCAGTTCCTGACCAGGCATTCAACTGTCTCTGATTCAAAGCCTTCAAGCTCGTCATAGAATTTTTTTGTTTGTTCTATGCTCGGTGAATATGATACAAGATAACCGCCGGTCTTTAATGCTTTTTTTGCATGCTCTATAACCTTCCATGGTTCAGGCAGGTCTAGGTTTATGAGGTCAAGGTTTTTTTCATCGATTCCTTCGTAGATGTTTTTTATCTTCAATTCTATGTTGTCTAAACCTGCTTTTTCAAAGTTTTCTTTTGCGATTGCTGCAAAATCTTCGCGTATATCATATGTTATGAGTTTTTCAGGGTAGGTGATGTTTGCAAGAAACATAGACATTACACCTGACCCTGTTCCTGA
>JAUWTD010000017.1 GCA_030609775.1 Candidatus Altarchaeota archaeon | reverse complement strand
GACAGAGTAGGGATAACAAAAGTAGGATCAAGAATCATAGTACAGAAGATCAGTAAACTAACAAACATGATAGTAACCTAAAAAATGATAGAAGTATTCGGCTTAAACCTTCTTGGATTAATAGGTCTGATATTATTCTTCGGCGTATTGATAGCGTCGCTTAGAGGATGGATCCCGCAAGACATCCTCCCGGTGCAGTCAGCGCTGATGCTTACGGCCTTCATACTAATAATCCTTGCATTCATACTAGGAAAACCAATCGGTTTAAAAGACATACAAATGAACATATACCTGCACCCGATTACCGCACTTATAGCAGGATTCCTTGTTGCAGGGGCACTTGAAGCCGCCGGAGCCTTCAAGGCAGCAATAAACATCCTAGAAAAACTCTCAAAAACAACCCTGGGACTCCCTGGAACCGTAGTCATCCTCGTAAATATTCCGACAATCTTTGCAATGCCCTGCGGCAGAATCCTTGCAGCAGCATTGATTCCCGCAGCAATCCTTTTTGGATATATTCTTGCAAGAGAACATAAGCAACCCGCACTTGCAAGCATAGTAGTTTTTGGATTTATCGTCAACGCTGCAGCATCATGCGGACCATCACCGCTCGGAGGAATAGGCATGGTAGGTGAAGGCATGGCAGGGGGACTAGGTGTTGCAGGAGTCCAGCTTGGCTCATTTGTCAACGCACAACAGATTGCAATAATGATGATTACAGCAGTTACCATGTTGTCAATGTCATTAGTCTTTAAGATAACGCCAGATGAATTATTAATCGCTTCAGAGGAAAAGGCAGAAGAAAAAAGAGAAAAAAAAGAGGGGGTATCAAGGGAGGGATACATTTCATTCTTCTTCTTTTTCATAGGCATAGCAATCGTATTCATAACACAGCCACCTATCCCAATCCAAACAATCCTGATATTCTTTGTGGTGGTTATCATGCTCGTAGCAAAAATCTCAGTAAAAGATCTTATCGGAGGCGTGATACTGCATCCGATAATGGCCATGATATCGGGTTTCATTATTGCAGGAGCACTTGTTGCAATAGGCAGCTTTGATGTTATGATACAGATACTTAATGTGTTAGCCCAAACACCTTTAGGGTATATAGGAGTAGCTGTGCTCATAGCAAACATACCAACAATCCTCCCAATGCCCTGCGGCAGAATCATAGCGATGGCTTTGATGCCAGGGATACTATTATTCGGCCTAAGGATGACAGAAATAGGATTACCAGAAATAGCAACACCCATACTACTCACCGCATTCATCGTCAACGCTGCAGCATCATGCGGACCCTCCCCATTGGGCGGGATAGGAGGCATAGGAGAAGGAAACCTTGGAACAGCAATAGGGAGCTCAGGAAGACCTCAACAAGTGGGCATAATGATAGGCACAGGCATCGCAGCAGTCATAATCAGCTTTTTTGGATTCATATAAAGAAAAATGGCTTATACAATAGAGTTATTCATGGTATCAGTAGGGGTGGGGTTAATCTCAGGTGCCCTGATAAACATATCAATAGGATATAAGTTCCACAACAAGGGCGGACTCATTGGAGGGCTTATAGTGGGGTTATTGATGGCGATCTTATAAAGAAATGAATAAAGAAGAATTAAATGAATTAGGGATGATGCTCGGCGCAGGAGCAGTTACAGGGATACTTTTCAACATAGCAATCGCAGGCAACCCACTGGATACGGGAGGAATAATAGGCGGATTCGTCGTAGGCCTATTAATGTTCATATTATCCTAAAAAATGGAAAGCAAATATAGACAATTCAATGTATTAATGTATATAATTATGGCAGTGATCTTTGGATTATTCATCATATCCGGAACACAATCAGGCCACCCCTGGACACTCACATGCTACCAGTGCAGAGCATGTAATATAAACTGTCCGCTTGGTTATGACGTTGCAGCCTATGTTGCTGCAGCAGCAACAAACAACCCTGACACATACATGAGCGCAAGTAAACTCCAGTTGACCTTAGAGGAAAGCTACACAACAGACGAAAACATGATAATTGAGATAAACGGAGAGAAAATGACTGCAGGAGAAGCAGTGGAAAACAGCCGCCCAATGGATTTGGTAGTGCAGGTGAAGAAATTGAGGGCAAAGGATGCGGCAAAATTCGATCCATTATGCGGAAACTGTGAATCATACTTAAAAGAAAACAAAAAAACCGCACTCTGCCCAATCAACCTACCAATAACAGACGTCATCAGGGACCTTAAAGATGACGGAAAATTCGGATAAAATAAAAAAAATGGACAGCAAAAACTTTACATTATTTATAGTATTAGTCATAGTAATGGTTGCAGTAGTTACACTAAACCTGCAAGGTCATGGGATAGTTATAGGAGAACAAGGCCGCCCAATCATAAGAGAACCATTCACCGCCGAAGACTATAGCATAAGCATAGAGGCTGACGGAATCAGGGTCTCACTTTCTGACGAGGTTTTAGAAGAATACAAAGGCAACTATCTTTCTGTCCACGCGTATGATTCAGATGACGCGTATTTTGCAATATTTAAGAGGATTACAGGAAAAGAGATAGAGATAACAGTAGATGAGATCCCAAGCTTTCAGGTAACCTTCAAAGAAAACAAGGTAGCAAACATAGATAAGCCAGAGAGAGCTGATACATTCTACCAGATACTTAAGGATGCAATAAATCAAAGCAGAGATTACGGGCTAGGACGGTGCCTTTTAGGAAGACAATGCATACAATCCTGCCCAGTAAACGCGATAAAATTAATCAGAGATGATACAAAAGAGGGCAAAGGCCGAATCATCCCAGAAATAGAATACACCAAATGCATCCTTGATGGGAAATGCGCTAACGTATGTCCAACACACCTTACAGTATTAGACAAAACAAAATGAAAAGAATAGAAGAAATCACAAGAATCAAAAAAGATCAACGTCTCGCAGTATTCTTTATGCTGGTACTGATCATGGGTATGGGTATACTGATGTTAGGTCCAGAAGACAGCAAATTCAATGCATCATGTGCAAGATGCTACTTCTGTGTAGACAGATGCCCTGCAGAAGCAATAAATCTGGATGGTCATGGATACCCCATAATAAACAAAAGCAAATGCCTTGCATGGAATGAAAAAAAGAATGAATTCATGTGGGATAAGTGCGGACTATGCCTGAGAGGCTGCCCGACAAAGGTCATCGCCCTTGTAAATGATCCAGAAGAAAGAGAGATAAAAACAGTTAACTAAAAATGGCAAAAAAAGAGAAAATAAAGCCTTCAGATATAAGGAAGATAAGCCAGGTATTGTTCATAGTATTAACTATATTCATGACATATCTATTTTACAGCAGAGGCACAGCCATATGCTGGCTTGACCCCTTCTGGCACCTGCAAACCTTATTTGCGAACAAAGATATCTCAACAACAGTATCCTTCACAGAACACTATATCGGAGACTTTGTCCTCCCGTCAGTTGTGGTGCTAGGCGTATTTATAGCAATAGCATTATTATTTGGCAGAATCTTCTGCGGCTGGATGTGTCCATTCGGAACACTGCTACAATGCATTGAAAAGATCTCACCTGTGAAAGGAAAACTACACATACCACACGAACTCAAGGACCCTGAAATGAAATATGTCATACTTGCAGGCTTCCTTTTGCTTTCATTCATCACAAACCAGACAGGATTCTGTGAATTCTGCCCGGCAGGAACAATATTTAAAGGCATGACAGGACACATAATCATTATCTCACTTCCCGTATTCATCTCAGTAGTATTCATCGGGTTATTCTATGGCAGAAAAGCATGGTGCTCTTACCTCTGCCCCTTGGGCGCATTCTTTGGTTTATTCTCAAAGATACAAATATTCGGGATAAAACCCGACGGCGACTGCGTAAAATGCCTTATGTGCAATAAAGCATGTCCAATGGATATCTTGGTCGCAGAAAAATATATTCAAAAAGGAAAACCCATAAACGACGGCGACTGCATCAAATGCATGAACTGCATTGACGCATGCCCAAGAAAAATACTTAAATTCCCATAAAAAGAAACTTTTAGAAAGTTTCATCATCATAACGGGGTTAGGGGGTTCTACAAACCCCCTATACCACATTACAACAAACCTAAAAAAACACACACACCCATCAAGAACTTATGTTTACCATGCAAATCTATGCTTTACAATAAAAAAAAAGATGATAGACTACAGAATCATAACCTCAGGGATATCAGCATTCCTAATACTTGTCCCATTAGGGATGTTTATCTACATCATCCTAAGAGAACAAGGAGAGGCAATACTATGCATGGAATGCCAGCAGTGCCGAGCAGTATGTCCCGTAATCCCAGTTGATGGAGAATACATAGGACCAAAAGACATAATGATCGCCGCAAAATCAGGCAAATACCAGGAAGCACTTAAAATGAAGCTGGAACTGTGCACCGACTGCGTAGCATGCATGGAAAGATGCCCAAGGGGACTAGATGTGAGCGAAAGCAACAAACTAATAAGCTCAGTGGAGATGATGGACATACTGAACAGAGCAACCATAGAATACACACAAAAAATACCTAACCCAAAAATGCAGCGCAGCTTCGAAGCAGTCATCAGAAGATTCGAGGGACCGAAGATGAAGCTTCCATGGGAATGGGTTTCTAAATCATTTAAACTAAAAACAGCCCACAACGTCTTCGGAGACAAAACACCGAAACCTGCCATCGGAAACGAAACCGTATTAGACGACGGAAAAAAAGAAATAATAGAGATTAAGTCACTTTTATTCAACGAGAAACCACCCGAAGAAAAAGAAACAACAACAGCAAAAACAGAAGAAAAAGAAACAACAACAGCAAAAACAGAAGAAAAAGAAACAACAACAGCAAAAACAGAAGAAAAAGAAACAACAACAGCAAAAACAGAGGGGGAAGAGAAAACAACAAAGGGTAAGGGGGATAGAACTTAAAAAAAATGGCGGCTGAAATCGAGATACCCCAGAGGATAGTGTTCTATGAGGGATGCACTACCTCACGGCTTCTGAAGTCGCTGAGGGTTTCAACCTACGTAATCCTTGAGAAGGCAACAGATAGAGGTATCATAGAGGAATATAAGACAATACCTAACGAACGCTGCTGCGGTTATCCATCACTTCAGATGGGGGACTTTAAAACATACCATGAGAGTGTCTTATTCAATGTAAACCAGTTAAACCGGATAGGTATAAAGGATGTTTTATTCACATGCGGTGCATGCACTAAATTTCTTGGAGACCATCCGGAGTTTAGGAAACGAGAATTTAGGCCGATAAACATAATGGAATTAATGTATGCTCTTGCAAAGAATAACCAACTCAACAAGCTCATAGACCGTAAACTACCATCTAACCTAAAGATTACCGGGCATTACTCATGCCACCTTAGAAGGCTTGCAGGCCTTAGAACAGATGAAATGTATAAGACAATTGTAGAGGAGCTTGGCGGAAGATACGTTGAAGCACCCAACGCCACAGACTGCTGTGGCGCAGGCTCAGAGGGAAATGTTGCAATGGAGATTGCAAAAAAGAAGGTGACGGGAGCAGATGAAGTTGATGCAGATATTTGTCCGCTGGCATGTGCTGGATGTGAAGCGATGCTATCTGTCGCCTCAAAACAGGCTAAATCAAAGACCAAATTCATATCAATCTCGGTGTTGATTGCAAGCTGCTTCAATAACCTCGATGACATATTTGAGGAACTGAAGAAATAAAAAAAAAAATGAAAGGCTACGAAATACTTCTTGACGAACTACGAAAGATGAAGAATAGGTGGAAGGTTAAAGACCTTATGACAATCGACGTGAAGACCATAAACCCTGAAGCAAAAGTCAGCGAAGCCATTATAGACATGAAGAGATACGGCATCCATGGACTGATAGTTACAGAAAACGAAGAACCTAAAGGCATCATCACAACATATGATGCATTAATTATCATGGCAAGAGGAGAAAGCAGTGAAAGAGTGCTTGTAAAAGATGTTATGTCCACTGAGCTAATAAGCACACACCCAGACGACGACACCCTGAAAGCATTAGAGGTGATGTTCGACAACCAGCTTACTAAACTTCCAGTAATCTCAGAAGGTAAACTAGAAGGCATCCTCAGCGCAACAGACCTGGTGGATGCATTCGGCAAAGGCGTATTCGAAAAAAAACCCAGTGATTCAGATGAAAGTGCAGATATAAAGCTGACGATAAAGGAGGTTATGCATAACGCAACCATAATAGATCCAGAAAAAACAGCATGCTCTGTAGCAAAGATCATGACAGAAAAAAACATCGGCTCCGTATTGATTGAAAAAAACAGAGTTTTAGGTATAGTAACAGAAAGAGACATATTCAAAAAGATTGTAGCAAAGGGCCTTGACGGCACAACCATTAAAGCATCAGATATAATGAGCACACCATGCTATACCATAGAATCCAATGAAAGCATAGGCGATGCAAGCAAACTATTCAATGAATATGACATCAGGAGACTGCCAGTTTTAGAGGATGGGAAAATTGTAGGCATGGTGTCTGCTCGAGATATCGCAAAAACAATATCAATTAGACGCAGATTATAAATGAAGAAAATACTGGGTATAACCGCATTAGTTCTTGTAATCGTTGGATTATATCAGTTAGGCAACGAAATATCCTCAGGATTATTCCCTTACCTAACATCATATAAGGAAATCATATTATCCACAAACCCACTTACCTCAGTTACTGGAAGCTTCATAATCGGATTAATCATCGGATCAATCGCCTGCCCAGTGTGTTCCCTGCCGTTGATAGGATACGTTATGGGCGCTGAACCCACTGCAAAAAAAGCCTTCTGGGCATCAGTTACATTCCATGGAGGAAGGCTTATTGTGTTTATGTTCTTAGGAATTATAACAGCAGGTTTAGGGCACATTATACCAGACAGATCCATACCAACAGGATTTAGTAACCTGATAAATGGCATGGTTGGAATCATAATGATACTGTTCTCAATGGAGTTGTTTGGACTTATAAACCTAAACAAATATATCTCAAAAAAGGTTTTACAGAAGATAAAAATACCTTACGTATCAGTAGACCACCCAATCCACCTCCTTTTATGGGGAATGCTCATCGGATTCGGATGCAGTGTCGAATATATTATACCGTTATTGCTTGCAATTTTTGTCAGTGTCTCAGAAACAGGGTTTGCTTACGCCATGCTTGCAGTATTTTTATTCAGCATCGGAACAATGATAACGCCAACAATTCTAATAGTTATGGCAGGCGGATCAGTGGAGGTCACTGCAAAATATGCGGGCGGCAACCTGAGAAAATACGCCGGATGGATCGGGGGACTCATACTGTTATATGTGGGCTTACATTACCTGATTGCTTTTCTTTTCACGCTGCTCGGATAAAAGAAAAAATTAGCCTCTCCTACCCTTAAACCATAGTCGCTCTCCGCCAGACGACTCCAGTTGACGGACATTCCACAACTTATGCAGTCCGGATTTAAGCTTCTCAAGTACCGCATCTTCACGGGACAGAATGTATTCTTCAACTATACTGGATTCCCCGCAGATGAGATTCTGCAAGCTATCATCTTTAGGATACCGCTTACAGAATTTAGTGCAAAGCTCCCTTAACTTTTTCATATCATTACTTTCAACAGCATCTATTATCTCCTGGATCACATGATGACTTGCAAGAACCATTGTTTTTTCTTTCCCCCCCTTAGTTGCATTACAGATAAGAATATATTAATTGGTAACATAACTTTAAATCATAATTCATTTAACCATATCTTATGTTTACCTAACATGCCCCCATAATTGCCTGCAGATATCTTTAAAACACCTTCGACATCGCGTACGCTCTCTATTGCAGCCTTCATTGCAGCTTTTACCGCAAGCAGTGATACTGCGTTGATGACTATTTCAGGTATGGATTCTACGTGCATAGGAACCAAGGAATCTTTGAGTCGGTTTTTTAGTGTGGGACAGAACAAATGATTTGTTGTAGGTCCAATCTCGGGATAATTTGTCTCTACCTTAGAGCCAGCCGAACATATGTCAAAAGCAGTTATCGCCCCCTTAACCTTAGATACTGCCTCAACTGCGAGATCCCCTGCCTCCAATGCAGATTTTACACTATCACAAAAAAACCACACATTCCCACCCATTATGCCTTTCCGGTAACCAATGTTTTTTTCAATGAGAAACTCACCCATCATCAAAGGTATGTTAATCACTTCCCTTCCAAACCTCTCCTCAACAGACTCATAACCGTCGCCGCAGTGCCCTATCCGGTCCAATGTATCTATTTTCTCTTCTGATTCAAGATAATTAAAAACCCTTGTCGTGGGAACAACCAATACGCCTTGACGTATTCTTTTACTGAGTTCATACTCTAGCTTTTCAGATGAATCTTTCCCATAGTTAACCCAGATCTGTATGACTGCACCTTTCCTCCCGTCAGGGGTCTTATCCTCTGAAAGGAATCCTTCAACCCCGGCCTCAGATTCATTAAATACCGTACAAGGCAACGCAGTAGAAGAAGATATCGCTTTCATTAGCCGTTTATCATCCTCTGCAGTGACAAGCAACCTAGAGAATAATCCATCGAATGCCTCGGCGTATGTATCCTCTACATCGATCATATAATTCATTTAAGATATATTTGTATCCGAAGAGAAATAAAACGCCGTCTTTTATGGGTTGAGGTTTCAGTATTTAACATGGATGTATTGGTTATAGCAGGGAGCAAATCCGATGCAAAGATTGTGCGATCTGCAGAGAAAGTGCTTGAAGAACATAACATAGAGTATAAGACAGAATACTGTTCATTTCACAGGGAACCAGGGAGACTGCATCAAATCATGGAGGAATCAGATGCCAGAGTATACATATGCATTGCAGGGTTATCCGCCGCATTACCCGGAGCCGTTGCAGCACAAACAGATAAGCCAGTTATAGGGGTTCCAGTAGATTCAAAACTCGGAGGCCTCGATGCCCTCCTAAGTATTGCGCAGATGCCAAGTGGTGTGCCAGTCGCATGCGTAGGAATCGACAACGGAGCTAACGCAGCACATCTAGCAGCTAGGATACTTGCACTCAGCCAAGAATTATGTCAGACGTAAACAATCTTCTAGTGATTTTACTGGTCGCCTTAGGTTATCTGCTCAGGAGGTTGGGTGTTGTAGAGAAGGATGCCGCAGATTCCATAGTGAAGATAGTTTTTTATGTGTTTCTCCCAGCCACGATATTTTATTCGCTTTCACATCTGGAATTTAGACCTGACCTATTGCTTATGCCTTTAGCCGGCTTCTCTGTTGCCTTATCATGTTACCTGTTTGCTTACTTCACCAAAAAATCCTTTGGAATGGATAAACCAATGCAGGGATCATTTATCATTACGTCGGGTGCAATGAATCAGGCATTTTTTATATACCCGTTTGCCTTAATTTACCTAGGAACCGAAGGATTAGGTTATGCAATATTTTATGATCTAGGGCAGGCGGCTTTGGCTCTTACATTAGCATACTATATAGCAACCAAGTACGGAGACTCCCCTAACAAAAATAGAAGCGTATTAGGGAACATGGTCAGGTTCCCGACATTGTGGGCTCTTTTCCTTGCGTTGTCTTTATCATTTTCCGGAGCCTACCACCATATAGAGGAAGTGATGCCTTTTTTGGAGATGCTCCACAACTGCACGACGCCGTTGATTATGCTTTCCCTTGGAATATTCCTTGAACCCCGGATAGCGAAAGTGAAGCCAACTCTTAGAGTGGTTTTCACGAGATTTGTTTTCTCTGTGGGTGTCGCAGCAATCTTTGTTTATCTATTTGATCTCACAGGAATACAGAGAACGATTGTGTTAGCTGCATCCGCAGCACCGCCTGCCATGTTGACACTGGTGTATGCAGTCGAAGAGAAACTGGACGTCGAGTTCACCGCAGCCCTGCTCTCAGTTACCATGCCCATCGGACTCATATATATCCCAATACTTTTTAATCTGTTTTAAAAAACGAAGGTGAGTGGAAAACCCGACTTTAGGGTTGATAGGAGCCAAAATATTGCCCAGAGAGAGAACATCTTTAATAATCAGGAGAATGTTGCTTATTTCTTAGAAGGATTTCTGCTCAAGAAAGCATCAGAACCTTTATCAAAGAGGTGATGTAAGCTTGGAAGAAGCGTCAGTCAGAGCAAAGGTGAGTGTATGGAAGATGACTGAATACTTAAGAAGACATAACATAACCCCCACCTCCAGAAACCCTTGAAGAAATGAAAAAAGACTTGAAGAGAATTGAGGAGCTTATGCAGGGGAAAACTAATCATATTTAGTAGTTTTAGGTAGATAATGCAGATCATATTTAGTACTTTTATGTGATTAATACTAATTATGTTTAGTGGAATGGATGAAGATATACTGAATAAGATTCTGAGGAGGAACACGTGGTGGGCAACCGGGAAGGTTGCAAATGTGCGGTTGAAAGAGTATAAGCGACCTGTTTTTGACAGAATCAATGAGGGACTCGGAAACAAAAGGATAATTTCATTGAATGGTTTGAGGCGGGTTGGAAAAACAACCCTCATGTATCAGACAATAGATCACTTGCTACGTAATAAGGTTAATCCGGAGAATATTCTCTTCGTGAGTTTTGATGAGATAATAACTGCAGACCATAAAACATTGGATGAGATATTTGAGTGGTATCTGATAAAGATTCGTGCAGGAGAGATCAAAGAAAAAACATACATAGTCATAGACGAGATACATTTCCTACCTCAATGGGATAGGACACTAAAATCCTATCACGACAACCACCCGAACATAAAATTCATTATATCCGGATCGGCGTCAATCAGACTCCAGAAGGGATGCAGAGAAAGTCTTGTAGGCCGAATCGATGATATTATGGTGCTTCCGTTTATGTTCAGGGAGATAATTGAGATTACTGACATAGATATTGATTTAAACAAGATAGATCCAAGGGACCTAGAGAAGACATATATAACAATTCCCGAGGAGACAAAGCTGCGGATTAAAGCATTATTTGAGAAATATATTCTGTTTGGCGGTCTTCCGGAAGCCTATATTGAAGACTATGGAATAGACATCTGGCAGGAGTATCTTTTCAATGATGTGATTAAGAAGATAGTTTTTGAGGATATGGTCAGCACATATAGTATACGTAAGCCTGCAAGCCTTGTTAAGCTCCTGAAATATTTTGCATACAATCTCTGCGGCTATTATGAAGCAACAAATATCGGAAACCACCTTGACATGAATAGAGATATGGTTGAATACTATCTAAACTATCTGACTCAGACCTCGCTAGTATTCCTTATGCCGAGATTAGGTAAAGAGGAGCTTAGGTCGCGGGAGAAAATGTATGTAGGGGATGTGGGCATAAGGAATGCAATACTTGGAATTGAAGGCGACGGCAGGGTAGTGGAGAATGCAATCTACTTACATCTATTGCCTCTGAAACCCAGGTACTGGAAAAATTCATCGGAGGTTGATTTTGTAGTGGAAACCAAAGATGCTTTGATTCCGATAATCCCGATCGAATCCAAATACGTAAACAAAGTAAGGGAAAAAGATACCCGAAGCCTTAGGGAATTCATGGAAAAATTCAAGTGCAGTAAAGGCATAATCCTGACAAAAAATTCACTCAAAACAGAAGAATTAAATCAGAAAACACTGCATCACATACCAGCATGGTTGTTCTTGCTGCTATCTCCTGAAGACGTATTTAAAGCAATAAAATAAAGGGTCTTGTTTTGGCAAAAAACTGGGTTAAAAAGAAGCTGGACAACCAAACCGATTTTTCAAAAAACTTCGCTGAAGCGTTTAAGAAGGTTTTAGATGAAGAATACGGATTAAAAAAAATAGATAAACAGAATACACTAAAAATTCTGTTTTACTGTATCTGCCTGCTTTTTGTTCTTCTAAAAACCAAAATGTTTTGTTAGGGTTTTATCCCGAGTTCTTTTTCTTTTTCAGCTATCTTAAGCCGGGTTTTTATAACCGTATCAGGGTTCAAAGAAATCGAATCAATCCCACATTCAATCAAAAATTCAGCGAATTTCTCATAATCCGAAGGAGCCTGACCACATATACCAATCTTCTTACCCCGCTTTTTAGCGGTCTTGATCACCTGCGCAATAAGCCGCTTCACCGCCTCATTACGTTCATCATAGATACTTGACACCAATGCAGAATCCCGATCCAAACCAAGGGTTAACTGAGTAAGATCATTAGATCCAATGGAAAAACCATCAAAGATATCAGAGAACTGATCTGCAAGAATCACGTTCGAAGGAATCTCACACATTACATAAACCTCCAACCCGTTCTCGCCCTGCACGAGACCGAATTCCTTCATGATTTCAATCACTTTCTTTCCTTCCCCAACGGTCCGACAGAAAGGAATCATGACCTTTATGTTTGTTAAACCGAATTCGTTCCGGGCTTTAAGAATTGCTGCACACTCCAAGCCAAATGCAGGCTTAAAGTCTTCATCATAGTACCGGGAGGCACCCCTCCAACCAATCATGGGATTACTTTCCTCTGGCTCATAAAGATACCCGCCAACAAGATTAGCGTATTCATTGGTTTTAAAATCAGACAACCGAACTATTACATCATTGGGATAAAAACCGGCAGCTATTTTTCCTACACCCCTTGCGAGACTATCTATGAAAAACTGTGTCTTGTTTACATAACCACAGGTCTTTTGATCGATTTTTTCTAATACCTTCGCTATTTGCTCATCTTTTCCAGCCTTCTTCTTAAGCTCATCATAGTGAATCAAAGCCAACGGATGAATGCCAATATAAGAATTTATTATGAATTCCTCCCTTGCCAGACCCACACCATCGTTTGGAATCTGGCCTTCAATAAATGCTTTATCAGGGATCCCGACGTTCACCATTATCTTAGTTCTTGTCTCCGGAAGCTTGGTTAAATTTATTTCTTCTATCTCATACTCCAAGAGGCCTTCATAGATTTTCCCTACCTCCCCTTCAGCACATGATGCAGTTATATCACTCCCTGATTTTATATTTTCTGTACCATCCTCTGTTCCGATAACACAAGGAATACCTAATTCACGGGAAACAATTGCTGCATGACATGTTCGGCCGCCCCGGTTTGTGACGATCGCTGAGGCTATCTTCATGATGGGCTCCCAGTCCGGATCAGTCATGTCAGTAACAAGAACCTGATCTTTTTTGAATTTATGTATGTCCTTACTTGACGAGATAAGGTTCGCCTCCCCCTGACCAATCATTTCCCCCACAGCCTGCCCAGTGGAAAGAACCTTACCGTTCTCTTTTAGGATATAATTTCGTATTACCGACATATCCTTCATAGAATGCACTGTTTCAGGTCTAGCCTGAACGATAAATAACCTCCCAGTCCCAACATTGCCGTCGCCATCCTTCGCCCACTCAATGTCCATTGGCTTAAAGTATCCGGCTTTGTTGCTGTAGTGGTCTTCTATATCACACGCCCACTTAGCTAACTGCAAGATTTCATCCTCAGATACACAGAAGTTTTCTCTCTCCTCTTTAGTAGTGTCTACGTTCACTACATCGCTTCCCGAGTAGATCATCTTAATCTTCTTTGAGCCGAGTTTTTTCCCGATGATAGGCTTTTTACCTTCTTTTAAGGTGGGTTTAAAGACATAGAATTCATCCGGGTTCACTGAACCTTGAACAACCGTCTCCCCTAAACCATAGGAGCCAGTTATAAATACTACATCCTCAAAACCAGATTCAGTATCTATTGAAAACATAACACCAGAGCTTGCAGAATCACTGCGCACCATCTTCTGCACCCCAATCGACAAACTGATCTGGAAGTGGTCAAAGCCCTTATCTTCCCTATAAGATATGGCCCGATTAGTGAACAATGAAGCAAAACATTTTTCACATGATTTAAGGCGCTCATCTATGCCCTGGACATGCAGATAAGTTTCCTGCTGCCCTGCAAAAGATGCATCAGGCAAATCTTCGGCTGTTGCGCTGCTTCGGACTGCAACATCAGTATTTTCTTCATACCCTAATTTCGTGTTCATCTCCTTGTATGCTTCAGAGATAGCATCCTTTAAGTCTTGGGGGAACTTGGCATTCTCGATGAGTGTTCTTATCTTCAGGCCCCGCTCCTGTAGATTGCGCATATCATGAGTGTTAAGATCAGAGAGAATCTCTTTTATATCATCCTTGATTCCAGCATGCTCCAAAAGATACCTGTAAGCGTACGCAGTTATTGCAAAACCATTTGGAACAGGTATGTCTTTTTTGCTTAATTCGCTTATCATCTCACCAAGAGACGCATTCTTTCCTCCGACCAACGGCACATCATCTATACCAATATCATCAAACCACAAAATAAATTCCTTGTCTTTGTCTGCCATGAAAATCACCAAAGTATCCTAAATTTCAATTAAACGATTATTATTTAATCCTGACAAACTAAAAAATGAAGATATTTGTAGTTACTTGAGAACATATAATAGGAGACCATATATTTATGGTCTTATCTCCTCTAGTTTAACCTAATAATATTTAGAGGTGAAAAAATATGGCAGATATACCCCTTGCACCGGTTGAGCGGATTATACGCAGATCCGGTGGAGATGTCAGAGTAAGTGAAGAAGCAACCCGGGAGCTTAGGGATTTTATTGAGGATATGGCTGAACAGGTGTCTGAAATGGCGGCGAAGTTTGCAAGACACGCCGGCAGGAAGACTGTTAATGCAGAGGACATAAAACTGGCTAAGAAATAATAAAAATGGTTAAGGCAACGGTAGTGGGTGCATCAGGTTATATGGGCGGAGAGTTGCTTAGGCTTCTTGTCCGCCACCCTGAAATAGAGGAAATAGTTTCAGTATCCCGAAGCTATGCAGGAAAACCTGTTTCGTCACTGCATAAGAATCTTTATAAGGTCCTTGATTTGCCATTCGTTGACTTGGATTTAGATAACATTGACTCAGACATAGTGTTTTTTGCTGCCCCTCATGCAGATTGGTTTGCACAGGTTCCCAGTCTCCTCAACAGAGGGCTTAAGGTTATAACCCTTGGAGGGAAATTTAGGATACAGGACCCGGTTTTAGATCATAGAGTCTATGGAGGATACGAAGACCCGTCTCTTTTAGAGGAGAGGGTCTATGGCCTCCCTGAACTGTATCGGGAGGATATTAAAAAGGCCCGGTTTGTCACAAACCCTGGATGTTACCCGACTTCTATTCTTTTAGGTGCCCTTCCGTTGAAGGGGTTAGTATTAGAGGATAAAATAGATTTTGAAAAAATTGTTGCCACATCCATTTCAGGCACATCAGGTGCAGGAGCTAAGCCTTCGGTTTCATTACATCACCCGGAGATGTGTGACAATATTAGACCATATAATA
This sequence comes from Candidatus Altarchaeota archaeon, assembly GCA_030609775.1. Taxonomy (GTDB): domain Archaea; phylum Altiarchaeota; class Altiarchaeia; order IMC4; family QMZM01; genus JAUWTD01. The sequence continues at coordinate 6,847 of JAUWTD010000017.1, read as the reverse complement.
TCTTCTTTCACAGGCATCGTCCAGAGATTGAATTCATTCTCAAAGATACATTCAAAAAAGAGGTTAATGTCTTTTTTACACCATCTATTGCTAACATGCCAAGAGGCATAATAAGCTATGTTACTCTTTTTTCTAGTGAAGTTGATATTGATTTAACAAAATATTTCACAGCATTTTATAAAGGTGAACCATTTGTCAGAATAATTTGCGGAGATGACGAGAATGTCCCAGGAATCCTTGAGGTTGTAGGAACAAACTACTGCGATATCGGGGTTAATCTTGATGAATCCAGCGGCAGAATACTTATTTTAAGTGCTGTTGACAACTTAATTAAGGGTGGATCAGGTCAGGCAGTGCAGAACATGAATATAATGCTGGGATTTAATGAAACAACTGGATTAGATCTTGTTTGCGGACATCCTTAAAACATCCTTAGGTGTTATTTTTACTTCAACATTCAAATAAGTAAAATAGAATGATATTCGAGGTGATATTATGCCAACAATAAACTACAGAATCAACAAGATAGAAGGACTAAGAACAGGAGAGGAATCAAAAAGCGTAGATATTAACTCAAACTTTGCTATTCTCTCAGTGAAAAAAGATAATAACCCATCGATAGGGGATTTCCTCAACATTGATTTCAGCTTTGAGGTAGGATATGAGCCAAACCTTGGCAGAATGAAGATCGAGGGTACTTTATGGTATAGTGAAAAAGATATTGATAAAACTGTAACGGTTAAGGGAGATAAGATAAAACTTGATCCAGAGACTATTAAAGCTGTTACTACATCAATTGTTAGAGAAAGTCTCCTAGAAGTTATTGATCTCTCAAAGAAGCTAAGGCTTCCAGTGCCTATACGGCTTCCGAGTGTTGATATGAAGCCAACAAATCTGGAATTCACAAAATCTGCATAAGCTTATGATGGAAGGAATATGCGACGTATGTGGCAAGGCAGGTAACCTGCATACTTGCATGCTTTGCGGCCGAAGAGTGTGTTCCCGATGTTATGTTGCAGAGAACAACGTCTGCAGGGCTTGTTTAGGAGGGCGGAAAATTAAAGGTGAACGTATTTCTTAGATGATGAAAATATGTCTTTACCTTGAATTGGAGGACAAATTTAAGGCCAGCGGCCTATCATCTGCAATAATAAATCAGCGTAAAGCCCTCAGCCTCAATAATATAGAATACACCAGCAACCTGAGCGATGACTTCGATATCTTGCATCTTAATCTGACTGGCCTGAAATCACGCTATCTTGCAGGAAAGCTAAAGAAAAAAGGAAGAAAGATTGTTGTACATGCCCATGTGACTGCAGACGACTTCAGGGACAGCTACAGGTTTAGTAATGCCTTAGCTCCGGTCCTTAGAAAATATCTGACCTATTACTATAACCAGGCTGATCTGATCCTCTGTCCCTCAGAGTATACAAAAAAGGTGTTACAAAGATATGGTGTAACAAAGCCAATTACACCGATAAGTAACGGCATAAACCTTGACGGCTTCCAGTTTTCTGAGAGTAAAAGAGAGAGGTTTAGAAAAGAACATAATCTGGACGATGCCATCATGCTTTGTGTAGGGCATATGTTTATCAGGAAGGGCATTAAGACATATGTTAATGTTGCCAGAAATTTTAGTAACAGGTTTCTCTGGGTTGGGAGAAGATATCAGAGTATTGAGGAGCCAGAGGTCTCCTGCACTATAAAAAATGCCTCAAATAATGTATTATTTCTCAAGCATGTAGAGGATATTATTCCAGTTTATTGTGGAACAGACATATTCTTTTTCCCGTCTTTTTGTGAAAACCAGGGAATGGTGGTTCTTGAGGCTGCAGCCTGCAGGAGACCGATTATTTTGAGAGACATACCAGTTTATGAAAATTGGCTGACTGACGGAGTCAACTGTCTTAAGGCAAAAACAGATGATGAATTCAAAGATAAGCTCAGGAGACTAATAGAGGATGACGCACTTAGAAAGAAGCTAACAGAAAACGCATTCGAAATGTCAAAAGAGCATTCATTAGAGAACGTAGGTTTAAAACTGAAAAAGATTTATAAAGATTTACTTGAATCATAGAGAGGGAAAATGAGGAAATTAGAAATTCATAAAAACACAGAGACCCAAAATACCTTAAGGAGATGGTACCATTACAGGAATCCAGCCAGGGTTGTCTTTAATTTTATTGTAATCTATACGTGCAGGTATCTGCCGTTTCTTGAATTAAAGAATGTCTTCTACAGGATGATTGGCGTAAAGATTGGAAAAGATGTTTCAGTTAGCCTTGGCGCAGTCTTTGATATCTTTTTCCCTGAACTAATAGAGATAGGCAACAACACGATTATAGGATATAATGCAACAATCCTTGCACACGAATTCCTTATCGATGAATTAAGAAAGGGTAAGATAAGAATTGGAAACAACGTGCTTATAGGTGCCAAATCCGTGATTCTTCCAGGTGTGAGTATCGGTGACAACGCCAGGGTTTCTGCTTGCTCTCTTGTAAATAAAGATGTTAGCGAGAACTCATTTGTTGGAGGGGTTCCTGCAAAAGAGATAAAATGATATCTGATATTAAGCTGTCTGAGAGAATACTTAAAAGTAAGTTTTTGGTTATATTACTCATCATCCTAAACATTATTGGTTTTGGTTTAGGAATATACTACTACATGCCCCAGCTTGACGAAACCCCGGAGATACTGTGGCTTATTGTTGTTGATTGTCCACTGCATGTTCTCCTTTTAGCAATTATCCTGTCATCTGAGCTTTCAGGGAGTCCGCTTCCCGATGTGTTAAAGTTCATTAATACAGTAGGCCTGATAAAATATGGCTTCTGGACTGTCATCGTCATCCTGCTAAACCTTGAGTTTCTTTTTTCCCTAAACCCGGTAACATACAGCATCCTCCTGCCAATGCATGTAGGCATGATACTTGAATCAATCCTGCTCTTTAAATTATTCCGCCCAAACCTTCCTTCAACACTCTTTGTTATGCTTTTTTTCTTATTCGGCGACTTCTACGATTACGTGCTTGGGACTTTGCCACATATCCCTGACACACACGTTTCTCTTCTATTTTTTGAAAGCGTGATTGTGAGCATCCTGCTTCCAGCCCTCATCTACATAAACCATCGGACAAAACCCTCATCTACATAAATCATTCAGACAAAAATAAGAATTTTTAGCTGACTCTTTATAATGTTTTCTTTTGAATAAGTTTAACAGGAGATGAAGAAAAGATTTTTTGTGGTTCTGATGATATTGATCCTATCCTCAGGTTGCACAGATAAGGAAGAGTGCATACTATCCCGGGACTGTGAAGATAAGGAACATGCAGACTGTGTAAGTGATTGGTTGTGCATAAACGGAGAGTGTGTATGGGGTTGTATGGATTGCTCCCTTAGCTTATGTGACTGCAAATGTTACCCTAAAGGCGAAACACCCGAAGAAGAGACTGACAAAATCTGCGGAATCAACTGCCTCACCGAGTTCAATGTCTCAGGCTGCGAATACAAGAGAGGTGAATGCGTTGAAGTCCATGAACCAAGAGTAGATGAAAGAATAGTGAATCCTACAATAGTGAATCCTGCCTCTGCTTATTGTATAGATAAGGGATATGATTTAGAGATAAGATCAGATATAAACGGCAGCCAATACGGCGTATGTATATTCCCAGGAGGTTTTGAATGCGAGGAATGGACTTTTTATAGAGGTGAATGTTGTACATACTCGGTTAGCCAACCTGTTGACACACAAGTAAATGAGAGTGATTGGATGGGAGTAACCTTCAGTGGAGGAGCAGACAGCGTATCGATTAAACATAATCTCAGCTATGAGTGCTGCGCGAATATCTCTGTTTCGTTGAATAGAACAGGAAACAACATAAGGGTGTATGAAGCAAACACAGGTGAGATGTGTTGGAGCATATGCAGATATAGTATTAATGTAACCGTTCCTGGTCTCGATTCTGGCGCATATGCAGTAGAGGTTTATGGAGTGGGATATATGGACACAGAAGCTGACCTGCTAGGTAATGGTACTGTAACCGTCCTATAAATTGATTTCTTTTTCAAAAACTCCAGGTTTTATGATTTTTATTCCTTCGAATTCTTTCATATCCAAAAGATCACTGTCGCTTGAGATGATGTAGTCTGCTTTTCCTGCGACTGCAGCTTCCAGAAACCGGTTATCGGATTGGTCAGGGCAGGTATTGATTCGCCTATCTGGATTCACTTTCCGTGAGGCTTGATGGAATCTTAGGATTCGATCCATGTATTCAGTGGGTGCCTTTATTTTTTCGAGTATATAAAAGGCTTCGTTTTTTGTTTCTGAGGTGTAAACTGCGTCAAGTTCACAGGCTATTACTTTTTCTATTATCCTATTGGAGCTGCTATCTTTTTTCCATCTTCCGGCTATCATAAGATTAGTGTCGATGACTACTACGAGCATAGTTATTATCTCTTTTTTTTGTTTCGGTTTCCACCTAAATAAACCGAAAAAGGTTTATATAGCCATTAAGTAAAGTATCTATTAATAAAATGAAAATTTATGCTTTCTTGGTTCTGGGTTTATTGTCCTTTCTTTTGCTTTCGGCGTCTTCCGAGGCTACAGATACTGGTGACTTGATGATCTGTGCAAAATATCCAGACATAACCGGATTATGTGCAAACGACAATGTTAGCCTACCTGAGAAACCGCCTGTTGATTACATTATCTCCGGATTGGATTATAATGCAGTAGTAAAAGATAAAGCTGCAAGCATAACTGCAGCCTATGACATAAATATCTTAAAGGATGGATGGGTCAAGGTACCCCTGATTTCATCAGATGTGGTGGTATCAGAGGTTAGACTAGATGGGAAAGTAACCTCATTATTAGTTGAGGAAGGATGGCATAAATTAATCACAAATGAAATAGGAGAACACCGCCTAGAGATTGTTTTTTTATCTAAGGTATCCGCTGAAGTTAATTCATATAGCCTCAAATTCAATATTCCGCGGGTTTCAGTATCCCATTTATGGATTGAAATTCCGAAGATGAATATAAGTGTTTCTGTTGCATCATCTTTAGATACTCAGACAAGTCAGGGCAATGGAAAAACCTATGTTTCAGCAGATTTGATGTCTGCTGATTTCTTATTGGTTAAGTGGTCGAGGAAGATAATAATCCCTGAACCTGAGACGCTGGAGCCAAGGCTTTATGCCGAGGTCTTTACGCTAGTGTCTGTTGGCGAAGGCATAGTGAATGCAGATACAACAATACAGTATTCAATAGTGCAAGCCGGAACAGCGCAGTTCATTATCTCAGTGCCTGATGACGTGGATGTCTTAAGTGTTGCAGGCAATAACGTGAGGAATTGGCGGCTTGAGGAAGGTCACGGCCAAAAGATTCTTAATGTTTATCTAAATTCCGAAGCCACTGGAACATACCAGTTAAATGTTCGCTATGAGAAAACATTGCAGAGTACGTCGGCGGTTTCAGAGATTCCCCGGATCCAGGTTCTTGATGTGGAACGGGAGAAAGGATATATTGGAGTAGAAGCCAGAACAAACGTCGAGATTGCAGTAACTGACGTGTCGAATGCTAACAGGATAGATGTCAAAGAGCTTCCACATCAGATAACCCGCAAAACCTCAAGGCCTCTGCTCATGGCTTATAAATACCTGAAACATCCTTATACAATCATCATAGATGTCAGAAAACACGAAGAAATAGCTGTTTTATCTGCGGCAATAGATTCAGCGTCATTTAACACCCTTGTTATAGGGGATGGAAAAAGCATCACAAAAGGAACATATTATGTGAAAAATAACCGGAAACAGTTCCTTGAACTGGATTTGCCTCCGAATTCAAAGGTGTGGAGCACTTTTGTTTCCGGAAAACCCGTAAAGCCGGCTAAAAACAAGGAAGGCATGATCCTTATCCCATTATCTAAATCGGTTGGAGGCAGCAACTCACAGGTTTCTTTCCCTGTGGAGATAGTCTACATTACTGAAGCAAAAGGAATGGGTTATCTGGGTTCATCAACATTTAAGCTTCCGAAAACAGATATCCCGATAAGCCAAGCTAACCTAATCCTGTATCTGCCAGAGGAATACAATTTTTTAAGGTTTGATGGAAACATGAAAGAATCAGTAAGTGGGCGACAGTATGGATTCCCGGGGACCCTGGCACCATCCATAGGATATGGAGGGGTATCATCTAAGGTGGCATCTAATGTAATGATGGAGGATCAGGTAGCAGATGCAGAGGAGTTCCGAGGCAATGTGTTAACTGCACTCGAAAAGGGTGTGTTGCCAGTACAGATTAATGTCCCCCGACAAGGCAAGCTTTACCACTTCAACAAATTAATGGTTACCGAAGACCAACAGCCTTTTATAGAAGCAGTTTACATAAATTCGGGAATATATTTCTGGTTTAATCTCATGGTATTTGCAGGGACCTTATTTGTTGGTTTGAAGGCTATCGGAGAATTGATGAAAGCCGCAAACATCCTGAAATGGATCAAACAAAAGACCTTATTTATTGTTTTGGCGGTTGCATTAGCAGTTGTTGTAGAATACATGTCTCCACCCACATTTAGATCAATGTTGACTGCCGCATTAATCACCTTGGTTGCTGGATTCACTTATTTCATATACAAAAAAATCATGGGAATAGATGCAACAAGAAGAGAGCGCAAATCCTCTGAATCCAGGCTTAAAGGAGAAATAGAAGCAGATTAAATGAAAACAAATAAAACAACCCTAGGCTTAGTTTTCTTGGTTCTGATATCCACCGGACTTGCCTTAAACCTGCTGAATAACCCGGTAAAAATCACATCCGAAGCAGAAGACTTAGAGGTCACAAT